>JAYKJI010000442.1:0-13565 GCA_035285405.1 Snowella sp.
GCCGAAATTGGATTTGGGAGTCTGAAACCCTGTAAACTCGTATGGTACTCCAAAAACGTACCATGACAAGGAGTTGGTCTATCCCTTACTATACCTTGGTTTCCAGTTTTTGGAGATGTCTATTGTATGCAATGGAAGAAATTGAAATATCAGAAGCCGAAGCTGATACTTCCCAATTAAGTCCTTCGTCGGAACCCAGGTAATGTCCTAGACCGGTGGATCGCTTTTCTAGAACCTTGTCAGCGCAGTAATTGCGATGGGTCTTATCCACAGATTCAGAACACTACCAGAATGTATTCATGGGAAATGGGAGAAGTACGGATAAGTTATTTGCCCATGCCTAACTGTTGTGCTTTTTGATAGACTTTCCCTTCTGTTAAAAGAGAGGGAGCAATCACAACTTCTACCTGCTGCATTTCCTTCATGTTTTTGGCCCCTAGGGTTCCCATACTGGTTTTTAAAGCACCGAGAAGATTGTGCGTACCATCATCTAGTCTGGCTGGCCCAGTCAAAATTTCCTTAATGGTACCAGTGGTTCCCACACTAATACGAGTTCCCCTGGGAAGAACCGGACTCGGTGTGGCCATACCCCAATGAAACCCTCGCCCTGGAGCTTCTTTTGCTCGTGCGATCGGAGAACCAATCATGACCGCATCTGCACCACAGGCAATACATTTACAGATATCGCCGCCAGTAATAATACCACCATCAGCAATAACGGGTACATATCGTCCCGTTTCAGCATAGTAATCATCTCTGGCCGCTGCACAATCAGCCACGGCAGTTGCTTGAGGAACGCCAACACCTAATACCCCTCGTGAAGTACAAGCTGCACCAGGGCCAATGCCGACCAGAATAGCAGCAGCACCCGCTTTCATCAGGCTCAGGGAAACTTCGTAAGTGACACAATTCCCTAAAATGACTGGAATGGGCATTTCCTGACAGAATTTTCCCAAATCGAGAAAGGGAGTCGAGTCGGGGGAAAGGTGAGCAGTGGAAACAACCGTCGCTTGAATAAAGAGCAAATCAGCCTTCGCCGCCGCCACGGTTTGACCAAATTTAGCAGCACCCGCTGGAGTTAAACTGACCGCCGCAATACCACCTTGAGCCTTAATTTCGATGATCCGTTGTTGAATTAATTCCGGTTTTATCGGTTCGGCATAAAGTTCCTGCATCAGCCCGACAAATTCCGATTTTCCGACCGCCGCAATACGGTCTAGGATGGGGTTGGGATCCTCGTAGCGAGTTTGAATACCCTCTAAATTCAGCACACCTAAAGCACCTAGCTCCGATAATAGGACGGCCATCCGAGTGTCAATGACACCATCCATCGCGCTGGCAATAATGGGAATTTCTCGCTCAATACCACCAATGTTCCAATGAGTATCTGCCAAACTAGGATCTAAAGTACGCACTCCGGGAACCAGTGCAATTTCGTCGATACCATAGGCCCGACGCGCCGTTTTTCCTCGTCCAATCGTAATATTCACGCTTTTCTCGTTTCCCAAAGCTATTTAGCTTAGAGTATCAAATTTTCTGGATTTTTGGGAATTTGAATTGACCAGAAAAATCTGTCAAAATCTTGACCTTTGAGATTATTCTGCTGTATATGAACTATCAATGCAAGTGTTTGATTAACTGAACCAGACAGCCCCCCCAATCAGTAAAAGTACAATGACAATAGCTAAGACAATAAAGCCATTATCCTGGGTGTTCATCTTGCTTATATCTTCAAACTGGATCGGAGAAACTGTTTTTGCTGCCCGTTTTTTGCCAGTCCCTTGAACATAGGAGGGAGGAGAAGCGGTCATGTCTGCTAAATCAGGAATTTCGGTCATCCATTCCTTCGGTCTTGCTAGACGCGGAGCTTCCAGAATGGACAAAACCTGTTTGCCTTGTTTTCGTAACTCGGCTTGGGGGTGATGGGTCAGTTTACGGCAGAGAGATCGGGCCGTGTCTAAATCACCCGCGGCTTGATAGGCCATAACTAGCCAAAGTTGAGCTTCTCCCCCCTGTTTAGAACCGAGATTCACCAAACTCAAGGCTGTTTTAAAGTCATCAATGCTAAGACGATACTGACCTCGATCAAAAGCCAGTTTACCTGCCTGTAGTTTTTCCTGGAACAGGGTTTGAGAATCGATTGCCACAGAATGCTAACAGATATCTTTAAGGATAAGGATAGAAAGTCAATGAGGAGGATTATGCCTCGACATCATCATCTTAAAACAGAATATCCCTGAGAGCGATCAAGCGGGAAGACCGCATATTGGTGGCAAACCCCCTCAAAGTCCTGAAAAGTTACATTTGCCAAAACATTGACGATGCCCTATGATAAACTCAAAATATAAAAGCCTGAGTCTATGGCTGTCTGGTCTAGATGCAAGGAACTGTAAGTAGGATAGTCCTCTCTTGATTCAAGCAACTCTACACCAATTAAAAGTTTTTGAAGCTACCGCCCGTCACGGTAGTTTTACTCGTGCGGCTGAAGAGTTGTTTATAACCCAGCCTACCGTTTCTAGTCAAATTAAGCAACTCTCCAAATCCGTTGGATTACCGTTATTTGAGCAAATTGGTAAGCGTCTTTATTTAACGGAAGCAGGGAAGGAGTTGTTGTCAACTTGTCAGGATATTTTCCAGCGTCTAGACAATTTTGAAATGAAGGTGGCGGATTTTAAAGGGACAAAGCAAGGCTGTTTGCGTTTGGCAGTGATTACGACGGCCAAGTATTTTATTCCTCGTATTCTGGGTTCTTTCTGTCAACAATATCCGGGGATTGAAGTCTCTTTGAAGGTGACGAACCACGAGCAAATCCAACGTCGAATGCAAGATAATGAGGATGATTTGTATATTGTTAGCCAACCACCAGAAGATTTAGATCTCAGTTCTCAACCTTTTTTAGATAATCCCCTAGTTGTTATTGCGCGTCGAGATCATCCCTTGGCCAAGCTTCAGCATATTCCGATTGAGTACCTCAATAATGAGATGTTTATTATGCGGGAACGGGGATCCGGAACACGCCAAGCGATCCAAAATTTATTAGCCGAGCACAATGTTCAGGTTCATGTTCGTTTGGAGTTGGGCAGTAACGAAGCGATTAAGCAGGCGATCGCCGGTGGGATGGGCATTTCAGTGTTGTCTGAACATACTTTAATCTCGGAAGGAAAATCCAGTGAGTTAACCATTTTGAATGTGGAGCATTTTCCGATTCAACGCCGTTGGTATGTGGCTTCCCTAGCGGGAAAACAATTGTCTATTATTGCCCAAACCTTTTTAGATTATCTCTTGGCAGAAAGCCAGAAAATTCCCCGCTCTTTTTCTTCTTTAGTAACCATACCCTAAACTTCTTCCTTGGCTGATAAAGTTGGCCAGAAAGTCGGTTCTTCTTCCTCTTCAATCATGTTGGGATCAATGAGGGTAATGTCAAAGGGATCATTATTCGGTAAAGTCGAAAATTTGTCGTGCTGACGATATTGATAAACAACGGAAACCTGTGGTCCTAGGATGACTTCATCACCGGGGCAAAGATTATGGCAGTCCACTTTATGGCCATTGATCAATAGACCATTGACACTAAATTTACCTTGTCCATCCCCATCCAAAATTCGATAGTAGTCAGAGCCATTTTCACTGAAACGGTGTAAGGTCGCATGATGGCGAGAAATGAATTGGGAACAAACCCGAATATCACAGTTGAGCGATCGCCCTAGGGAATAATAGGGTTCAGAGAGTACGATTTCTCTACGTCCTTTATCATCCAGAATCATCAGAATATGTTCATGTTGGGGCTTGGCGGCTTGAAAAGACATGGTAGCAATATTCAATCAGAAAAAGTTTAATAATTAGCCAATTAGATCGCTTGATGGTAATTTATTTGTCAGTGACTAGAGTAGTCTCTATTTTATTTCAGATTTCAATTCCGTAACCTGATATCGCAGAGTTAAAGAATTGGTGACGACAATTACCGAACTCATGGCCATTAAAGCAGCGGCGATCGCTGGACTAAGAACCAAATGCCAATGGGGAAGCAGACAGCCTGCGGCAATAGGAATCGCTACAGCATTATAGCCCAAGGCCCAAAATAGATTTTGACGAATTTTTTGGACGGTGGCGTGACTCAGAGCAATGGCTGCCAACAGATCGGACAGATGACCTCCCATGAGCACAATATCTGCCGTTTCTAGGGCAATATCCGTTGCTCCTCTTAGGGAAATACCGATGTCAGCCTGGGCTAAAGCGGGAGCATCATTAATACCATCGCCAATCATGGCAATTTTAGCGGCGGGGGACTGGTGCTGTAGGGTTTGTAGGATTGCCACTTTTTCTAGGGGCTTGACCTCTGCATAGACCTGATTAATGCCAACCTGATCCGCGATCGCCGTTGCCACTGGGGTTTGATCCCCTGTCACTAAAACCGTTTGAATATCTAGCTTTTGTAGGGCTTGAATAGTCTGGGCTGCATCAGGCCGCAAGGGATCGGTCAAGGCAATTACTCCTGCCAGAACCGCTTCTACCGCGACTAAGATCAGGGTTTTGCCCTCGGCAATTAACTGCTCCAGTTGATGCTGTTGATCAGGATTGAAGACAATTTGATGAGCTGCTAACCAGGCTTGATTTCCCAGTAAAACCCTTTGATGATTGACTTGTGCTCTCACCCCTAAACCAGGTTCAGTATGAAAATCCTCGGCTGTTTGGAGATCAAGCTGCTGCTCTCTGGCCGCTTGGGCGATCGCCTGGGCCAGGGGATGGTTAGTACCCTGTTCAACGGTAGCGGCTAACTGTAACAGGGTTGGGGCTAAAAAATTTTCCCAAACTAGATAATCCGTAATTTGAGGTTTACCCTGAGTGAGGGTTCCCGTTTTATCAAAAACAATGGTGCTTAACTGCTGCACCTTTTCTAGGACATCACCGCCTTTAATCAGTAAACCCCGTTCGGCTCCTAAGCCCGTTCCCACTAAAATTGCGGTTGGTGTGGCTAATCCCAAAGCACAGGGACAGGCCACCACTAGAACGGCGATCGCCAATTTCAGGCTTAACAGCAGAGGAGAAGTTGTCATTACCATACCGTGTAGTCCCTGAGTTATCAGGACTTGGGGAAACCAGTGAGTTCCCAAAAATTGCCAAAATAGAAAGGTTAAAAGGGCGATCGTCATCACCCCATAGGCAAAATAACCGGCGACTTGATCGGCCAATTGTTGAATAGGAGCTTTACGGGTTTGAGCCGCTTCTACGGACTGAATAATCTGGGCCAGGGTCGTATCGGTTCCCACCTGAGTCACCTGCATGGCCAATACTCCCGTTTGATTGAGTGTGCCCGCAATGACCGGATCACCGCTTTGTTTTGCGATCGGTAGAGATTCCCCTGTTAACAACGATTCATCGACCGTACTTTGCCCCGCAACTACCGTACCATCAACCGGAATTTTCTCGCCAGGTAAAACCCTTAACCATTCCCCCACCCGGACTTGTTCGACGGGAATTTCAATCCCCATTTGTTCGCTTTTTTGGGGATCGCCAATCAGACGAGCCAGGGGAGGTTGTAAAGCAACTAAGGCTTCTAGAGCCGCCGATGCCCGTTGTCTGGCCCTAGCTTCTAAGGTGCGTCCCAGTAAAATAAACCCCAATAACATCACGGGTTCATCAAAAAAACAATCCCAGCCCAAATTGGGCAAAATAAAGGCAATACAACTGGTGAGATAGGCACTGACGGTTCCCAAACCCACCAAACTATTCATATTTGGGGTTCCGTAGCGTAAACTGCGCCAACCATCCAACAAAATTTCTCTGCCTGGAAAGAGCAGGGCTAGGGTTGCCAAACCCCAATGAAATTCTAAATGACTAATAAGAGGCAGTCTGGGGCCACCAATATGTTCAAGATGTCCTAAGCCTGAAAAAATTAATAATAGGGCAGCAATGATTAAGCCCCGACGTTGTTGCTGTTGTAATTGCTGATGACGTTGAGCAAGGCTTAAGGGGGTCGGGCCAAGGTTCAGTGCCGATCCCTGACGCAATTGGGACGGAAAACCTCTCACTGTCAGGCGATCGGCTAATATTTCCGGCTGAATTTCACCTTCGATATACTGAACCACAGCCACTTCTGTGACTAAATTCACACAGGCTGATTTTACGCCTGGGTTTTGTTGCAGTTGACGTTCGACTACATTCACACAACCCGCACATTTCATGCCTTGTACGTCTAGGGTCGCTGTGGCCAACGGTTTTTCGAGCAGGGGAGTTGAGGCGATCACGATCAATTTCGACAATTCCGAGGAAACATTTTGCATGGACAAACCCAGAAAAAGCGCACTTTCTATTTTATCCCCCAGCTTGAATCTAAGGTATATTCAGCATATTCAGCGATCACTAGGCTTCTAGCTCTGCTTGGCTGCGCAGCATTTTAAGCAAAATAGTTAATTTCTTCTAGCAGTTCAGGGGAGACCGGTTGACCATCACGACGGCGCAGTTCAATTTCCACCATCATTTTCAGTCCCATCGCAGGCGGCGCGGGTTTTTGGTGAAAGATAATTTCGTAGTCATTAGGATCATGCTGTCGTTCCCGCAACCAGTCCTGAACCTTAAAGGCACAAAAAAAGGACTGACCCTGGTCAAACATTCGACTCAGTTGCAGACGGAGGTTATAGGAATCAAATTTAGGCATAATTAAAAATACTGGGGTAAATGAGGAAAGACATTTAGACTGATCTCATCCTAACGCGACCATTCACCGGCTGAGGATAGGCTCTCTCACAACCTGGTATAGGGCCAGATCGTCGGTAGGATTAGCAAGCTTTTTGGTAAACTAGTTTGTGACAACAGCAGCCTTAGCCAGATCAGATTTTTAATCAAAACTTTAGATTTGACGAGGGGTTCTGCTAAAATTTTCTAGGTTTCTATCACTTTTAGACCAATGGCAGCAACGCGGGCAAGAATTGCACTGGACGCTATGGGCGGCGATCACGCTCCCGATGAAATTATTGCTGGAGCCATACGTGCCTCCGCGGAACTGGATGTCGAGATTCTACTGGTGGGCGATCGCGCTCAAATCACGACCTATCTCCAACAGCATGGCTCCCATTCCCAAAATCTAGAAATTGTGGAGGCCGAAGCGGCTATATCGATGGAAGAGGAAGCAGTTACAGCCATCCGTCGTAAACCCAAAGCCTCCATTAATGTGGCTATGGAGCTGGTAAAACAAAAACGGGCTGATGCGGTGGTGTCGGCAGGCCATTCCGGTGCAGCAATGGCGGCGGCTTTATTACGATTGGGGCGTTTAAAAGGTATTGATCGTCCAGCGATCGGAACCGTTTTTCCCACCTTACTAGCTGATAAATCAGTAATCGTTCTAGATGTGGGGGCTAATGTGGACTGCAAGCCCAAATATTTAGAACAATTTGCCCTGATGGGAACCATCTATAGCAAGTACGTTATGGGAACGGAAGAACCCAAGGTGGGATTGCTCAATATTGGAGAAGAAGCCACCAAAGGCAATGAATTGGCTCTCCAGGCCTATCAACGATTACAAGACAATCCTCACCTGCTTTTTATCGGTAATGCGGAAGGTCGGGATGTCCTCTCTGGCAATTTTGATGTCATTGTCTGTGATGGCTTTGTGGGCAATGTTGTACTCAAGTTTGCCGAGGCAGTGGGGGGCATTGTACTGAATATTTTAAAAGAAGAATTACCCCAGGGATGGCGTGGTCAATTGGGAACACTACTGCTCAAACCCAATCTCAAACGGATTAAGCAACGCATTGATCATGCAGAACATGGTGGAGCCTTGCTGTTTGGGGTAGATGGCATTTGTATTATTAGTCATGGTAGTTCTCGCGCACCCTCAATTTTTAATGCAATCCGTTTAGCAAAAGAGGCCTACGATAATCGAGTTTCGGAACGCATTCAATCCTGGACAGATGGCATAGACAGTGCTGAAACCAGTTCATTACTCAATAGTGAACGTTAATCCTCACCGCAGAATGACATCACTCAATTCGGGCAGCATTGGCAAAAGTATTAATCGGGAGTAAGGGATTGGACAGCCTTAAAACGGGAATCACCATCATGGGTAGTGGCTCAGCTACCTCAGCCCAGCTTTTGAGCAATGAGGATCTCAGTGAGATGGTGGAGACTTCAGACGAATGGATTCAAACCCGTACGGGAATGCGTCAGCGTCATATCTGTTCTCCTGATGAGTCCTTGGCGGATTTAGCGGCTCAGGCGGGTCGTAGGGCTTTAGAAATGGCAGGAATAGGCGCAAACGAGATTGATTTAATTATTTTGGCCACTTCTACCCCTGACGATTTGTTTGGTAGTGCTGGAAAAATTCAAGCCTTATTAGGAGCTTCCCAGGCCGTTGCCTTTGATCTAACTGCTGCCTGTTCGGGGTTTGTGTTTGGTTTGGTGACTGCGGCTCAGTTTCTTCATACTGGAGTCTATCAAAGAGTTTTGCTGATTGGTGGTGATGTGCTTTCCCGTTGGGTGGATTGGTCAGATCGATCAACCTGCGTTTTGTTTGGGGATGGTGCAGGAGCCGTTGTGCTCCAGGGTCAGTCTGATCGAGATAATCTTTTAGCTTTTGAAATTTATACTGATGGGAATCTCAATCATTCGTTGAATTTGGGTTATCAAGGACAACCGCGATCGCTGACGGAGGAAAAAACCATTACCCAAGGGAATTATCAGCCCATTAGTATGAACGGTCGAGAGGTCTATCGCTTTGCAGTGGCACGGGTTCCTGAAGTGATCGAGAAGGTTTTGTTTAAGGCGCAACTAGAGATAACGGCGATCAATTGGCTAATTTTGCATCAAGCCAACCAACGAATTATGGATGCGGTCGGCGATCGCTTACAACTTCCTTCAGACAAAATTATTAGTAATCTGGCCCACTATGGCAACACCTCGGCGGCTTCTATTCCCATCGCGCTAGATGAAGCAGTCCGAGCCGGAAAGATTCAAACAGGAGATTTAATTGCTGCTTCTGGATTTGGAGCCGGACTTAGTTGGGGAGCTGTCCTGTTCCGTTGGGGATAAGATTGCCAATCTTCTACATTAGTTAAAGTCTGAACAAAAAGATACCACCGTATTCTAATCAGTCTTTGAGATTTCTGTACTTATAAAACTGTTTGTCTCGTTTTTTTCTTGAATGGGTAAGGATTTCAATCTGGACGAGGTTTAAACGTTAATGAATAATCGAATTAGCTCTATAACACGGTACATTTTTAAGCAATTATGGGAGCCAGGTCTTTTTCTTGTTTTATTTATTATTAACCGTGCCTTATTCTACAATATTTTTCAAAAAGTATTGATGATTGGAGGCTTTTTTGCCAACCTTACCCACCTTCAACTTCAAGCTGATCGATTCTTGAATATGGGGATCGTTGCAGTTGCAGTAGTCATTTCGATCGCAGTCATTCGATTGTTTAATTACCAATGCAGGCTGTTGATGGATACTTTGGCTATTTTATTGTCCATCAGATTATTTATAGGATTAATCATTTTAAATATCCTAGTTTTTAACGCTATTGCACTTAAAGACGTATTAATGACCCAGGTAATTCTATTTACCCCATCTATCTCTTTAATGTGGGGATGGTGGTATTGGAGACTGGATAACGAAGCCCGTAAAAAAGGCAGGGAATTCATGCGGATTAAAGATCTTAATCAGGATGGCCGCATTGATCTTTTTGAATATTTTTATCTGGCAGTTTCCCATACCTTTAGTATTAAACCTCCGGGGGGCTGGGGTGGTGCAGAATCTACCTATGTGACACCAATGTCAAAATTAGCTAAAATCCTCTTTATGTGCCAAGGTTTTATGATGCTAGATTTAATTGGTGTTTTATTTTCTAGAGCCTTAAGTCTATCTTTAAAAGAGTAATACAATTTCATTGCTGGTTGGTTTCTGGTTTAGTGTTTAATGCAGTTAATAACCAACGATAATTTGACCCATTAATATGGCCAAAACAATAATAGCTAAATGTTGAGGCCAAAGAATCTTAAGTGATTGGCGACCAATTTTTTGAGTAATTAACATGGCAGCTAACGACCCAACTATTAATAAGCATCCTTGCAAGAAAGCAATGACCGCAGGATGAGCCATGAGGACTGGTAAATGTTGACCCGACAGACCAAAAGTTGCCATAAAAAGAGGCATAATTATCCCCGCTTCTCCCATTCCTAAACGCAGATAATGGGCCAGATTACCTGCTAGAACTAGAGGCAGATAGCCATAGGCTAATTCTACAAAAGAGATATGGCTGAGAATGCCTTTTTTAGGGATCAATTGATGGCTGAGTAAGGGAATAAGAATCGGTAAACTGAGGGTGAGAAGTGCAGCCAAAGAGTGAAAGGCAAAGGGTTCAAGATTCAGATGTAAACCCCATTCTAGGCTGATTTCTGGTAGTCTTCTTAAAAATATACTATTGAGTAAAAGAAATAACAGAGCGACTTCACAGCAACGAGGAACATGGGTTGTCCAAAGCTCGATCGCCGGTGGACGCAGATTAAATTCTACAGAGCGATGGGGACAGGCTTTTAAACAGGTCATGCAGAGAACACAATCCCGATTATCTTCCAATTGGGCCGGATGGGAATACAGAGGACAACCCGCTGTTTCTTGCCCTTCACCTTTTTGGGGGCCACCCTTATAACATTGATAGGTATTACATTCGGCGGAACAAGTTCCCTGTTGAGCCCGTAATTCCGTCATCGCCAGTTTAGCAAACAGACCATTCATGCCGCCAATGGGACAGAGGTAACGACACCAAAGACGACGTTCAAAAATAGCAGAACAAATCATTGCTCCGGCCGTAATTAACAATAACAACCAGGCGGAAAGATAGGCCGTATTTTGTAAATGCCAGAGTTCTTCCCAAAGCAAAATTAAAGCAAAAAGTCCAAATAAAAACCATCCTCCCCATTTTTCTAGCGTTTGCTTCGGCCATTTCTTCAAAGTACGGGGAAAGAGCCAGAGGGACAATTTTTGAGTAATTTCACCGTAGATCATAAAAGGACAAACGGCACACCAAAGTCGGCCAACAAAGGGAAAACCGACTAAAACTAAGGGCCACCACCAAGCCCAAAAAAGATTAAGGGCAAAATTTTGATCACGAGTCTGGGGGCCAAACAATAAAATGATCACGATCGCCGCAAAGGCCCAGGTGGTAATGCCATAATTAATCCTGTCGGGCCACCAGGAACTGCGAAGAAATTGACGTAATGGGAAATAGGCGTTGAGTAAATTCAAGCGAAATTGTTTTTTCTTACTCTGGGAGGGCCAAATGATTTCCTCTGTAATTTTTGTATAGCCCTGAAGTTGAGTAACAGCCCGTTCAACGAGATTGGAAAGTTCCCGTAAATTATTGGGAAAATCGTAGGCCTGTAGTTTTCGTAGGGCTTCAGGCGTGATTGGTACAACGTCTATGCCCTTGGCTTTACAGGCTAGACTAATGTAGTAGTTTACATAGTCGTCAATATCCGCTTTTCTGACTCGTAGGGGTGGAACTTTAATATTTTTAGGAAAAAGAGCATTAAGAGCAGGAACGATGGTTTCTGAGATAGCAATAATGCGAGCTTGGCTAACTTGTTCGGGTGCAATTTCTTCCTCTTCACGACTAACCGGATAGTAGGTTTTTTGTTGAATTAATTGGGCTATTTTAGGTAATAATTCCGGGGGTAACTCTTGAATATTATTTAACAGCAATGTGCCTTTACCCAGGGCTGCCAACAAACCCATTTTGCCGTTGGCCCGGCCCAATAACTCGGCTCCACTCCCTTTTAAAGTGGCACAATTGACCTTAATCATCGGTTCTTTGCGATATTGATCAGAACCAAAGTGAATTAGGGCGGCCATATTATCTTTTTCTAAGCCAGGTTCTCCAAAAATCAACACCGCCTCGTCTGTTTCAAATGCTTCCCTAAGCTGCGATCGCAATTTAACAGCATAACGACTTTTGCCCATAATGGCCCGACGAGCTTTCGGCACAATATAGGAACGTAAAACCGCATGACGCTGCTGTTCAAAGAATAACTGGGCCGATAAATCCTGAACTTCCGCCGCTAGATATTGGGAAAAAGCCTGGGTAATTTGGGGATATTGACGAACAAAGTCTCGAAAAAGATTGGCTTCTAAAAACAAAAATTCGCATTGTCCGGCCGTCACCACCGATCGCCGCACCGGTTGATCGAGAATTAAGGCTCCCAGATTAATGACTTCCCCTGGTAGCAAACCTAAATTTTGGGTTGTTCCCTCCAGATGGCCCTGATAAAGAACATAAAGTCCCTGGGGTTTAGTTCCGGCTTCCACCACCGTTTGCTGATCCGCCAGGGTGAGAGATTGTAGATGGGGCGCGATCGCCGTTAAAATCTCCTCGTTCAATAAACTTAATTCTGTTCTTTCCTTGAGCCAGATTACAATATCGCTAGATAACATTAGCCGCTCCCCCGAATTGATCGAGCATTTTACCCCTGCATGGTTTCATCCCTGACGACAGTTACTAACGCTTCTCTTTGTATTTCCGAACAAACGCCCGATCCGTCTCCTGGCAATCAGTCTGCTCTAAAATTATCGCTAATTTTGCCGACCTATAACGAGAGTGGCAACATTACAGAAATTGTAGCGGTACTAACGCGACTGCTTGACCCTGTATTGGGAGAGAATTACGAGTTGATTGTCGTCGATGATGATAGTCCTGATTATACTTGGAAAATTGCCCTAGCCTTGCTGGAGTCTTACCCCCAATTGCGGGTCATGCGTCGTACTGAAGAAAAGGGTCTTTCCACGGCGGTAATTCGGGGTTGGCAAGCCGCTAGGGGTGAAATTTTAGGTGTCATTGATGCCGATCTTCAACATCCGCCGGAAGTGTTATTGCAATTACTGCAAGAAATGGAACAGGGGGCCGATCTGGCTCTAGCTAGTCGTCATGTGGAAGGGGGCGGAGTCAGTGAATGGAGTATGATTCGCCGTGTTCTCTCTAGGGGGGCGCAAATGCTCGGCTTACTGATTTTGCCGGAAGTGATTAGTCGTCTTTCCGATCCCATGAGTGGCTATTTTATGGTCAAACGTAAGGCGATCGCCGGTAAAACCTTAAGTCCGGTGGGCTACAAAATTTTAGTGGAAGTGGTTGCTAGGGGAAAAATCCGTTGGATTGGAGAAGTGGGTTATGTTTTTCGAGAACGGCAGAGTGGAGAGAGTAAAGTTACTAGTCAACAATATTGGGAATATTTACAGCATTTAATTAGATTACGTCTGTCCCTATCATCTCGGTTTATTCAATTTTGTTTAGTCGGTTTAACAGGGGTGGTGGTTGATATGGGTTTTCTTTTCCTACTTCATGATCCCAGTACCCTCGGTTTACCCCTAACCCGTAGCAAGATTATCGCCGCAGAATTGGCAATTTTAAATAATTTTTTGTGGAATGATCTTTGGACTTTTCGGGATGTGGCCCAGCGTCAACCTGGCAAACGTCAACGGATTAAACGCTTTCTTAAATTTAATCTCATTTGTTTAGTAGGTTTGATTCTCAATGTCATTTTTCTTAACCTATTGGTTAACTTATTTGGCTTAAATCATT
>JAYKJI010000443.1:0-20961 GCA_035285405.1 Snowella sp.
CGGAAAAGGTAGGAGCTAGATCTAACCCTTTGACACCATAATCTTTAAATGCCTGATTAATAATAGTCGTCAAGGAATGATTACCAACTACACTCATTAATGAGGATTGATGACCAAAATGGGCAAAGGTAATTGCTGCATTAGTGGCTGGCCCTCCCACAGTCAACAGTTGGTCTATCGCCACTATTTTCTCGTTAAACTGGGGAAAATGAGTGGTTAAATAAAGACAATCTAAGGTCGTTAAACCCACAAATAATCCCTGACTCATGCTTCTCTACGCCGCCTTCCATTTAATGTTGCAGCCAATACTCGGTTTTTGTTCCGCACTAATGGGTTTTCCGGCTAAAACTGCCTCGATCGCCGCCCGTAGATCTTGACCTGTCACGGGCAGAGAATTACTAGGACGACTATCATCTAATTGTCCCCGATAAACTAAACGACGTGCGCGCAGCGTGCCCTTGGCATCGCCATCAAAAAGGAAAAAGTCGGGGGTACAAGCGGCATCGTAGGCTTTAGCAACCGCTTGCGTTTCATCATAGACCAAGGGAAAAACAAATCCTAATTCTTCGGCCATGGCCTTGAGGCCTTCCGGTGCATCATCAGGATACTTTTCGGCATCATTAGCACTAATTGCCAGGATAGCCAGGGAAGTTGACTGATAATCTCGCCCTAATTGAGCAAGCTGTTCTTGAATATGTTTAACAAAAGGACAATGCCGACAGATAAACATGACTAATAAAGCCGATTTATCCGCAAAGGTTGCTAAAGAAATCTCTTCTCCAGAAACCACATCCCTCAACTGAAAGTCAGGAGCGTAGGTTCCCAAGGCTAACATCGTAGAAGGGGTCAATACCATTAACAAATTCCCTATTTTAGTAAGATTTTAAGCGGTAATCTGTCCTAATTTTAGCATTCTCAACCATTTGCCAAGGATCAATCACCATACTATACTTTAGGGCAAGTCCATTGCAAAGCTCCCCATCTTCTCATGACCTTAAAACTCTATTTTCTTCGGCATGGGGAAACCCTTTCCAGTCAAACGGGAACCTTCTGTGGTCGGGTGGACATTGATCTCACCGAGGCTGGTTATCAAATGGCAGAACAATTTGCTGAAGCCTATCAAGATCTGCCCTGGACAGCAATTTTTGCCAGTCCTCTGCACCGCACCATGGCCACCGCTCACCCCATCAGCGATCGCCTGGGTCTAAAAATTCAACGTCGGGAAGGCTTAAAGGAAATCGCCTACGGTAAATGGGAAAATAAAACCCCTGCCGAGGTTAACCTCGAATTCCATGATGATTATGTAAGCTGGTTGGCTGACCCTGGCTGGAATGCGCCTACAGGGGGAGAAAAAGGCATTGACATTGCGCGACGCAGTTCCGAAGTGCTAGAAGAACTGGAGCAAACCTTTGACGGTGGCAATATTTTAGTGGTATCCCACAAATCAACCATTCGGATTATGCTCTGTTCTCTGTTAGGGATTGATATCGGTCGTTACCGCGATCGCATTGGTATGCCAGTTGCTTCTTTGAGTATTGTAGAAATGTCGGAACATGGCCCCTTAATTGAGGTAATGGGCGATCGCGCTCACCTGAGTCCTGATTTACGGGATCGTCACGGCACTTAAAGAAACTTCCTCGTGATCGGATCACTCAATCTTTGGTTAGTAATGGCTCATGGGTTTAAAGCTCTACTTTTTACGACATGGACAAACCGCCTATAGCAAGACGGGGGGCTATTGTGGTACGCCGGAAAATGACCCTGGCTTAACGCCCGAAGGGATTGAAATGGCGAAAGCCTTTGCTGCCTTCTATTGTCATTTGCCCTGGCAAGCTATCTATGTTAGCCCTCTACAACGAGCCAGACAAACGGCTCAACCGCTCTGTGATAAGTTGGGGATGACGATGAAATTGCGTTCCGGGTTAAAGGAGGTAGCCTACGGAGAGTGGGAAGGTTTACACCCCACCCAGGTCTATGAACGCTTTCATGATCTCTATATGCAATGGTTAACCGATCCGGCATGGAATTCACCGCCAGGCGGGGAACGGGGCATTGATATCGCCCGACGCTCTTCCCATGTCCTAGAGGAAATTGAGGCTAACTATGATCTCGGCAATGTATTAATTGTTTCCCACAAAGCCACCATTCGCATTATGCTCTGTCATCTGATGGGCATTGATATTGGCCGTTACCGCGATCGCTTTGCTATGCCCGTTGCTGCCGTCAGCATTGTTGAAATGTCCTCACGGGGGCCCCTCTTTCATACCATTAGCGATCGGACTCATTTAAGTCCCTATCTTCGCAGTTTACCCTCTACCTAATCGTGCTTGGGGTTTAACGTCCCAAATCATGTAGGTCATGAATGACGGTTTGGCAAGTATTCGTGACGGCTTCTAAACTTTCCTTTTTCACCACTGGCGGCGGAGCAATGGGTTGACCAATACGAACTGTAATCGGAACAGGACGGGGGAAGGCCGAACCCGATGGCAAAATATGTTCCGTCCCCCACAGGCTAACTGGAATTAAGGGAACCTGGGCTTTAGCCGCAATCATCGCTGCCCCTAGTTTAGGGCTATAAATGCGAGCATCAGGAGTACGAGTTCCTTCCAGAAAAACCCCCACTAACCATCCTTCCTCCAGGGCCGTTAATGCGGCTCGAATAGCACCGCGATCGCCGGCCCCCCGTTTAACCGGATAAGCACCATAGAGACGAATGATTGGCCCCAGGAGAGGCACATGGAACAGTTCTTCTTTGGCCATAAAAGCCACCGGACGGCCCATCCCACTGGCTAATAAAGGCGGATCAAAATAACTAGCATGATTACTGACAACGATCGCCGGCCCCTTGGCCGGAATATGCTCCAAACCATAAATTTTTCCCTTGAGATAGCCCAACAGAAGGGGACAAATTACCGACCATTTAAGACCACGGTAGAGCAACAAACTGGCTAGGGGTTCTCGGTCACGGAGAGCGATCGTCATGATGAAATTTAAAACGGTTAAAAATCAATAAGAGTTCAAGTTAGTAGGTCGGTCTGAAAATTTATAAGATCCCCTCGTTCTACGGACACCCCCCTTATCAAGGTTACCGAGTACACACATCTACCCGTCAACCTCATTTTGCCCCCCCAGCCCCCCAACTTTGGGGGGAGATTGGTCTCTTTCGCAGTTCAAAGTCCCCCAGAATTGGGGGATTTAGGGGGCGAGATAAGGCTAAACAGAAAACCCAAAACTTGTGTGCACACAGTAGCCTTATCAAGGGGGGCAGGGGGGATCAGGCACAAAATCTATGTTCAATTTAATTGAAACCAGTCACTTAGTAGGGTTGGCGAAACTTATCCACACTGGGAATTCCCTTTTTGGGCGGCAGTGAGGAATTAGTTTGATTCAGCGTAGGTACTGGCACACTACTGCTAGGGGTTGGTGAGGGAGTTACGGGCGGCACAGTCGGATTAATGGACGGATCGGGAACAGGAACAACAGGTTCTACACTTGAGCCAGGGGGGGATTGGGAGGATGAGGGGGATTGGGAAGATGAGGGGGATTGGGAGGATGGGGAAGAGGGAGTAATGGTGATATTGGCCTGGCTACCACTAAAGTAGAAATGACCCAGGGGTTTACCGTTGTAGGTTCGCTTCGTAAATTGCCAGCCAGGATTCAAGATAATTTTCATAAAACCTGCATTCAGCCCTTGCGTTTCACCAATGATTAACTCTGGCATTTTAGGATTACGGGGTGTGGCCACTAACATTAATTCACTGCCACGAGGCACAACCCGCAGCAAATAGTCTAATCCATAATCCGTACCGTCAATTCGTACCGAGTAACCGTTACTATCAGTGGAACGACGACAATGACCTGTAAAGTCAAAATTTAAGAGCAAAGGCGTAACCATAACTGGGTTAGAACCACTTTCGCTCCAACATTGCTTTTTCTTGGGGATTTGCTCAATTACCAAGAGGTCATATTTTCCTTCACCGTAGGGTCGGGCGATCGCAATCACCTGAGTTTGATCCAATGCCGTTTCACTAAACTGGCCTGCCTTCGCCATTGGACTCACAAATGAGCTACTACCAATCACGGCGATCAAGGTGAGAAATTTAAAAGGGAAAGTTAATTTCATAAGTACATTAGAAGAAATGCAAGAAGCAACCTGGCTCGGTTAATCAGAATAAGAATTTTTATGCCTGACTCTATCATGACTCACTGCCTATCTGGACAGTTCCAAGGTTAGTCAGGTTCAGATTCCGTCAGCGAAGGGTTGATTAATCGTGAAAGAATGCCAGGCTGCTATAAAGATGAAAGGCCTCGTCCCATTCCGTTTCTTCCCGTCGTAGAAAATGAATATGGGGATCGATCAATTTTAAGAGTTCTTTAAAGTCCAAAGCGGTTTCTGCAAAAAACTTAAATTCATTCCAAACCTTGACTGTCGGTAATTGTTCTTGAAAAATAGCGAGTAATCGTTGCCACTGATCATAACTAGTTCCCTCTTCTCGCGGTTTTGAGGATGTGATCAGGGAAATGCCTTGATCAAATTCATAGATTTGGTCACAAAAACGTAAAATCATATTTTGTTCGGGAATGTGCAGATCACATATTTTGGCATAGTCTACAATCTTAGTTTTGCGTTCAACTTTGCCATTTTTACTGACAGCTACACATTCTTCAAAAATCGGTAATAATCCTTCTACCCGTTGACTCACGGCTGACCAAGGAATGTCAATCTGGCTACTTTGATCTTTGTTCACACGGTAGTTTAAGGCCAGATTGGGCGCGATCGCCTCTAGAGAGTAAACCGGCAAAATTCGCAAAGATAAAATACGGGTTAAGGGAACACAAAAACAGGGAATTCCCTGTCCTTGCAATTGTTGAACATAAAAGTTTAATGCTCCGACACTTCCAGTTCGATAGAGTCGCCAAGCCCGACTGGGTAACTGCAATCTTGCACTGTAGGCATCTATTTGCATCACCTTACCAAAGATTTTTGCCGCTTGTTGTTTCTGTTCAGAGGCAATGGGATCAAGGACAAAAACACCGAGTTCTGGATCTTGACTTTTAGCGACTTCTAAAAATTCCTTGCGTTGATCGAGAACCTGTTTTTCAGCCTGTTCTTCCAGCAGTTTGATTCGTTCTAAGCCGCGGCGAACTTTGGCTAGTAGTTGAGGATTACTAATCCAGCCAAGTAGTTGACGATAGCCCTGTTGAGCTTCGCTTAAATTGCCCAGACCTTCTGCTAAACGAGCTTGATAAAAAAGAATCCAGGGATTATCCCTTTGATCGGATGACAAATCTTGTAACAGTTCAGCCGCCCGTTGGTATTGTTGATTTTTGATTGCTTCGGCCAGCTCTTCTAGCATGAGGAATTATCAGTTAAAAATTATCGCAATTCTGCAAAATTTGCCACTAAACTCATGACAACCGTTGGGGCCGTAATGGCTCTCAAAATGCGTTTTCCTAAAGAAACCGGTTTAAAACCAACGGCGATCGCCTGTTCAAGTTCGGTATCTGTCCAACCGCCTTCAGGGCCTGTCGCAATTAGCAAACGGTTAGGGCGTTGAGTTTCTAAACAAGACCAAAGTAGCGGACTTTCTCTACGAGTAACACAGATATAGGCTTCTGAACCCCAATCCTTAAGATTTATTAATGCTTCTTTAAAAGAACAAGGTTCTAAGATGTCAGGAACCCATTGTCTTTCACTTTGTTCTGCGGCTTCTGTTGCAATTTTTTGCCAACGTTCTCCCTTATTGGGACTGGGTTTTAACAAAGTGCGATCGCTGATCACGGGCATCAAAGTGCTAACCCCCAATTCTGTACAGGGTCGAATAATCTCTTCAAAACCATTGCCTTTGGGCAGAGCCACTAGTAGGGTGACAGCCATATTTAATTCCGTTGATTCCGGCAAAAAATCTAATAAATGGGCTTTTTCGGTTTGTAATTCGGCTAACCAAGCTTTTCCTTGACCATCCATTGCCACAAAGCGATCGCCATTTTTAAGACGCAGAACCCGTTGCAAATAATGAGATTGTTCCTGGTTTAAAGCAATCCACTGTTGTTGAGGGTGTGGTGGTGTAATTACGATCCGATAGAGGGCCATTGATGATTTTTGAGAATTTTTAGGGACTGTTCTGGAATTTTTCTTTAAATCCGATCAATCAAATCAATCAAACTATTTTTAAACTAAACCTGATCGCAGTGCAATGACGGCGGCCTGTACCCGATCATCCACTAATAATTTATTCATAATGCCCCGCACATGGGTTTTAATCGTATTGGTACTAAGGTAGAGTTCCTCGCCAATTTCATGATTACTTTTTCCCTGCACAATTAACTTTAAAACATCGAGTTCCCGTTCCGAAAGGTGGGCTAAGGTAGGCGGAATAGGTGGATAAAGCTGATCGACCACCAGGCGGGCAATTTGCGGATCAAGATAAGTGGCCCCATCCTTGGCGGCTTCAATCGCCCCTAACAATCGCTCTAAACTGGCCCCTTTAATACAATAGGCATCGGCTCCACTGGCCAGGGCAGCAATCACTTCCGTTTGTAGCGTATGGGAGGTGAGCATAACAATATGTACGCTAGGCAACTGGGTCTTAATCTGTTTGGTTGCGGCGATGCCATCTAAACCAGGCAAACCAATATCCATGAGAATGACATCGGGCTTCAGTTCCAAAGCTTGCTGAACGGCACTATAGCCATCCCCAGCTTGACCAATGACGGTGATATTATTCTGTTCGTTGAGAGCCTGTTCTAGCCCTAGCTGCATCAGGGGATCATCTTCAACAATTAAAATTCGCATAGATTCAGTCAAGGTGTGGAATTATCACCCAAGCGGGGGAAGTGAAACTATTACTAGTTTAGGCAATGTTGAAGTAGACTGTTGGACTTAACTGTTTTCTAGTACTTTGAGGACGTTTGCTGTTTAATGTTGCCGACTTATCTCAATTTGCTGCTGCCATGTTGAAAGTTTTCTACTCCTGGTTCCATTCTCTCCCTGGTTTTTCCGTCGTGCGGACGGCTAGGGGAAAAGGTTGGGTTTTGGCGAGCGCCTATGGAGGCTTAGGTTGGTTGGCGGTTTCTTTGGTCAGAGCCAGCATCACCACAACTTTGGTCGGTTTAGTCACGGGATTGGCGATCGCGGTAACAACGGGATTATTATTATCGGCGGCGGTGACAGAACGGGAACGATTAGAAAAGCAACTCCGCAGCACCCTAGAGCGAGATAAATTGTTAGCAGAAGTGGCCCTGAGAATTTGTCAATCCCTAGATCTAAACACCATTTTTCAAACCACCGTAACAGAAGTTAGAAATTTATTACACAGCGATCGCGTTTATATTGGCTTTCTAGAAACGACAGGACAATTCACCGTTGTTGCAGAATCTCTGAATCAGCGTTATCCCTCTGTTTTACAACACCAAGCAGATAATCCTCGCTATGAAGAAGTAGCCCATTTATTACCGCAAAAGACCTTTATTGTTGATAATATGGCTAATTTTGAGGGAGAACCATTACTGCATGATTATTATCATCGCTATGGTGTTAAAGCCGTTTTAGCGGTTCCTTTAATGGGTAAGAAAGGCCCGATTGGTTTATTAGTTAGCCATCATTGTGCCTCTCCTCGCCATTGGCAAAAGGGAGAAGTCCGGCTCTTAGAACAATTAGCGATTCAAGTGGCGATCGCCGTTCAACAGGCCCAACTTTATCAACAGGTGCAAGTTCTCAATGGCAATCTGACCCGCCAGGTACAGGAACGAACCTTAGAACTCGAAGATCGGATGTTGGAATTACAAGATCTACACCAAATGAAAGCGGTTTTTCTACAAGCCGTCTCCCACGATCTCCGCACTTCTATGATGGGATTATTAATGTTACTTAAAAATTTACAGAATCGTTCGGGAGAAAATGTCACTCTGTCCCGCCCTATTTTAGATCGCTTAATCCAAAGTGGGGATCATCAATTACTGTTATTAAATGCCCTATCGGAGAGCCATTTTGCCGAACATCATCCTTTGATGATTCAATCTCAACCCCTTTGTTTAAAAACCTTATTTGAGAACCTATTGGCTGATTGGCAACCTCTTTTGCAACAAAATCAGGCTCAAATTAAGCATTCTATTCCTGAGCAATTTCCCTTTGTTTTGGCGGATCCCCATTATTTACGACAGGTCTTTGAAAATCTGCTCACTAATGCTCTTAAACATAACCCGCCTGGTATTCAACTTTTCCTAGACGTAGTGATTAAGGGACAAATGCTGCGTTGTACCCTGCGAGATAATGGTGTGGGGATGAAAAAGGAACAATGTCAACAACTGTTCGGCCTCTATCTTCGCTCTAACTATAATCACCGTTTAACTGGCATTGGCCTAGGTTGTTATCAATGTCGGCAAATTATTGAGGCTCATGGTGGTAAAATCGGGGTTTTTAGTACCCCCCAACAGGGGACACAGTTTTGGTTTACCCTGCCGCTTGCCAATGTTCAGCGATCGGCCATTTCCTAATAATAAGAATGCTCTACAGAAGAATGATTTATGACGGCCAAATCCTTTTGTCTGGGTAGCGTAACCGTAAAAGTTGTTCCTTGATTTAGCTCGCTAACGACCGTAATCTTGCCCCCGTAAACCTCTACACAACGTTGTACAATGGTTAGTCCTAGACCTGTCCCCGTAATATTATCCACATTTTCCGCCCGATAGAAAGGGTTAAATAGCTTCGGTAAGGCTTCGGGGGGAATGCCAATTCCCTGATCTGTAATCTGAAAAACAATGACATCTGGCTCAACGATGAGATCAAAATAGACGGATCCTGTTGGTGCAGAGTATTTAACCGCATTGGTCAGTAAGTTATTGAGAATATGCCGGACTAAATTGGTATCCCATAACTCACTGGGCAATTCTCCCAAACACCGAAAAATAATGGGACAATGACCGTAAATGGGCTGCTGACTTTGATTGATATTGTCAACTAAATGGCCACAGAATTCCTCAAGGTTTAAGGGAATAAAATGACATTTCAGTTTTCCTGAATCCGATCGCCCTAACAACAGCACTTCGGTGAGTAATTGATCCATGTCTTTGATTGCATTTCGGATCATTTGAAAATAATTGACTTGCTGTTCAGGCGTTAAGCGATCGCGGCTTTCTTCTAAGAGACCAGCCGAAAGTAAAATCGTGTTCAGTGGGTTCCGAAAGTCATGGGATAACATGGAGACAAATTCGGACTTTAACTGATTTAATTCCTGGGCTTTGGTTAATTCGGCAGTGCGTTGTTTGATACTGGCTTCTAAGGATTGGTTTTCTCGACGCAGTTTTTCGGCCACCTGCTTACGTTCAATCGCATAACAAATAGAACGAACCAGTAATTCAAGGCTGGCATTGCGTTTGACTAGATAGTCCTGGGCTCCAGCCCGTACTGCATCCAATGCTAAATGATCATCATTATGATTCGTTAATACTACAATTGGCAGATCTGGTACGGATTCCATTAAGGGAATCAGAGATGATAATCCTTCACTATCTGGTAAAGTGAGATCTAAAAGAATGACATCAAAGCTTTGTTGGGTTGCTTTTATTAAACCATCCGCCAGTCTTTGGACATGGACAATTTCAAAGGTTTGGCCCTGAGAACCCCTTAAAATCTCCCGTAGCAGACGGGCTTCAGCCAGATTATCCTCAATCAGGAGGATATTAATACAACTAGATGACACCATAATGTTCGCTCACGCTCTATTTTTAGCGTAACGTGATTTTGAGCAATTGCCATTAAGACTTTTTCCCCAATGGCGATCGCTGAAATCCTTAAGCCGGAAGCGGCTCTGTACAATAGAAAGGTTAGTCCCAAATCTTTTGCTGACAGCACTAGCACTATGCAAGTTTCTTCCCCATGGTAACTCGAACTGAAGTTAAAAACAGTAATACTTTGTGGATTGTCATTGTCAATTACCGTACTGCGGCCCTGACCATTGACGGTTTACATTCCCTGGAAAACGAAGTGAGGGAACTGGGCACGGTTAAGGTTTTCATTGTGGATAACGCCTCTGGGGATGATTCCGTTAAGCAAATTCAACAGGCGATCGCTCAGAACAATTGGGGAGATTGGGCCAGCCTCATTGCTGCGGAAAAGAATGGTGGTTTTGCCTTTGGTAATAATTTGGTCATTCACCAGGCCCTTCAGTCCAGTGATTCTCCTGAGTATCTTCTCTTGCTCAATCCCGATACTATTGTCCGACCCCAAGCCCTGACCCCTTTACTGGATTTTATGAATGCTAACCCCAGCGTTGGGATTGCGGGTAGCCGCTTGGAAGATCCGGATGGCACTCCTCAACGATCTGCTTTTCGCTTTCATTCTTTCCTCAGTGAATGGGATGCCGGATTACGTCTAGGAATCATCTCTTATCTACTCCGTCCCTGGATTGTCGCTCGTCCCGTTCCCCCTCAGGCCTGTCAAACCGATTGGGTCTCTGGAGCCAGTATGATCATTCGACGCAAGGTTTTTGAAACGGTGGGATTGATGGATGAGGACTATTTTATGTACTATGAAGAAGTGGATTTTTGTTTACAGGCCAGTAAAAAGGGATGGACTTGTTGGTATGTACCGGCCAGTCGGGTTGTCCACCTCGTCGGCCAAAGTTCTGGGGTCAATCAGCCAGGCGTGGAAAAAAAACGACAACCTGCCTATTGGTTTGAATCTCGCCGCCGCTACTTTGTTAAAAATTATGGCTTGCTCTATGCCCTCCTGGTCGATTTTCTTTGGTTGACAGGCTTTTTAACTTGGCGTGGCCGCATCTTTTTTCAACGCAAACCGGATTCTTATCCCCCTTACTTTTTCACTGATTTCGTTCGTAATAGTGTTTTGACTCGATTGGGGAGCAATATCAATGTCTAGTTCTTCCGTTATTGGGGTAGTCGTTATTGGCCGCAATGAAGGCGATCGCCTGAAACAATGTTTATTGTCTTTATTGCCGCAGACTTCCCAAATTGTCTATGTGGATTCGGGTTCAACGGATGGCAGTGTTGAGTTAGCCAAGTCCTTAAACGTGGAAGTTGTTGCTCTGGATATGTCCATTCCCTTTACAGCAGCCCGTGCTAGAAATACCGGAGTAGAAAGATTAATTAGCCTGAATGCCCAGCTCCAATATGTCCAGTTCGTGGACGGAGATTGTGAGGTACTACCCCATTGGCTAGAGCAGGCAAGAAAAACCCTCGATGAAAATCCCCAGGTCGTTGCCGTTTCAGGCCGACTCACCGAAAGATTTCCCCAGAAAACCCTTTACAACTATTTAGTTAATATGGAGTGGCAAGCACCCCTCGGTGAAGTACTTTCCTGTGGGGGACTGTCTATGATGCGAATTGAGGCTCTGCAAGCAGTGGGAGGTTTCAATCCCTCGCTAATCGCCGGGGAAGAACCAGAATTATGTATTCGTCTGCGGGAAAAGGGAGGGAAAATTCTGCGGATTGATGCTGATATGGCTCTCCATGATGCGGATATGACTCAATTTAGCCAATGGTGGAAGCGCAATGTTCGAGGCGGTCACAGTTTTGCCCAGGTGATTTCTGTCCATTCTCAAACCCCTAAGCTTTACCAACATAAAGAAAGACGTAGTATCTGGCTTTGGGCTTTTACAGTTCCCCTTTTAGCCTTTGGACTCAGTTGGTTTACTCATGGTTGGAGTTTATTACTTTTGGGTGGTTATGGAGTATTAATTTGGCGTATTTATCGCTATCAACGGAGTCAACTTTTTACTCATAAAGATGCTTTAATCTATGCTATTTTTTGTTTGTTAGGTCGTTTTCCACAATTGCAAGGCCAGTTGATTTTCTATCGCAATGCTTGGCTTGGTAAAAGAGCAACACTTATTGAGTATAAAGGCACGAATGCAACGCCCATACCAAAGAACAATTGACCCGAATTTTGCGATTTAATTATTCCTCGATAGTCTGTTGTGGTAAAATCACTTACGTACTTATTTGAATGCTCAAATCATCACCTATCTAAACTTATACATAAAATATACTTGATCAATGACAAGGGTAGCTTATGCTGAGAATTAGGTAGATCGGTAATTACATAAGGGAAGGTTCGGAAATGGGAATCGGGCAAGTCAAGGTACTCAATACAATGATCAATAACTTTTCCATGCGAGAACTGTTAGAAAAGTTAAATCAGACTGGGGGCGTAGTTGTTACCCCTAATATCGATCATTTGATGAAATTAAAGACTGATCGCTGTCTCCAGAAAGCTTACCTAAATGCCGAATACTGTGTCTGTGATAGTAAAATTATTCAATATGCCTCTTACTTTTTAGGCACCCCCATTCGAGAAAAAATTTCTGGTTCAGATTTATTTCCTGCTTTTTATCAATACAATCAAGATAATGCCAACACTACAATTTTTCTGTTAGGGGCGGAAGACGGTGTAGCTCACCAAGCCCAGGCAAAGATCAATCAGAAAGTTGGCCGTCAAGTGATTGTGGATGTTTATTCTCCTCCCTTTGGTTTTGAGAAGGATGAACAGGAATGTCAAGCTATTATTCAGCGTATTAAGGATTCGGGCGCAACGGTTCTGGCGGTTGGTCTGGGCGCACCTAAGCAGGAAAAATGGATTGCCCAATATCGGGACCAATTACCAACGATTAAAATTTTCTTGGCGATCGGGGCCACCATTGATTTTGAGGCTGGTTATAAACCGCGATCGCCAAAATGGATGAGTGAAGTCGGGCTGGAATGGTTATACCGTCTGTTATCGGAACCTCGACGTTTATGGAAACGGTATTTAGTCGATAGTCTGCCTTTTTTCTGGCTAATCCTTAAACAAAAATTTGAGCAACATCCCCAGGAGCTATCAGGACTTTCCGTTCAATCAAGTCAGGAAACCATCTAAGTGGGGATTGAACGAGGAGAAAGTTAAGGTCATGACATCGGCTCTGGATCAGGAATTGTCTCCAGGGTCTTCCCTAACTTTAAACGGGCCATTTGCCAAGCCTGCAAAGATTGTCGGAAGCCAGGGCTTTCATAGCGTTTCATGCCGGTGATCAGGGCTTGAAAATAGCCTAAAACAATAAAGATACCGCCAATTAGCCAAGGTTTTTCAACCGTTCGATAAAGGCCGATCGCAAAAATATAGAGGGGATGGGTTCCCATAAAATACTGTCCTCGTCCCCAGCGTAGGCGACCAGTTAATACACCCTGGTGGGAAGATCCCATCAAACGTTGGTGAATAAAGTTCAAATCCGGATCTTCAAGACTGCGAGTACGCCAACCCGCCATCCGCGCTTTATGGAACGCAATGCCATCCCAGTGTACTTCTCGCACAAAACCGCCAATCTCTTCAAAACATTG
Source organism: Snowella sp. (assembly GCA_035285405.1). Lineage (GTDB taxonomy): Bacteria > Cyanobacteriota > Cyanobacteriia > Cyanobacteriales > Microcystaceae > Woronichinia. Next base: position 13,333 of record JAYKJI010000443.1, read on the forward strand.
CCGACGATAGAAGTTAATCTGGCCAGCGACCATGTCATCGGCAGTACGTTCAATTACTAATTTGCCATTTTCCTCTAGGAAGGGTTTCCCACTGGCAGCCCCTAAATAGCGATCGCTGGCGAACAACGCCATCAGGCGTTCAAAATAGCGGGGCCCAAAGGCAATGTCGCCGTCCATTTTGCCAATAAAATCATAGTCCTGGGTTTTTAATCGCTCATAGCCATAGTAAAAGGCCTCTACCACTCCTGGCCCCACCGAACGTATACCCCGATCTGGTTTGTTCTCGATATGAATCCAGGGATGATTTTGAGCCGCGGCTTCGAGAATTGCTAAGGTTTTGTCCGTTGAACCGTCATTGACCACAAGCCACTCAATAGGCTGAATCGTCTGGTTCACCAAAGACTCAATTACCTTGGGGAGAAAGACTTCCTCGTTTCTAACCGGAGAAATTAAGACAATACGAGTATCCATTCTATTTACTAGTCCTTAATATTCAGGCATCAGGGACGAAACCAAGGTTTTATCTTCCAGGGGATGGTATTCAGATACAATTTGACGCAATTGATCTCCTTCAATGGTTTCCTGATCAATCAACAGATCTACCAGACGATCCATGAGAATGCGATTTTCTTCCAAAATGTTTTTGGCTTGCTGGTGGGCCGTTTCCACAATTTGGCGAATCTCTAGATCAATGCGAGTGGCAATTTCCTCGGAATATTCGGCCCGGCGACCCCAATCACCGCCTAGGTAGTTATTATCATTTTCCCCTTCCAGGGCCACTAACCCTAACTCTGACATTCCCAGACGTGTAACCATTTGGCGGGCTAAGTAGGTGATTTTCTCAATGTCATTGCTGGCTCCTGTGGTGATTTCGGCTTCTCCAAAGATCACTTCTTCCGCAACCCGTCCCCCTAATAAACCGGCAATCCGGGCTAAAAGCTGCGATCGGGTCATTAAACCTTGATCTTCATCGGGCGTAAACCAGGTTAATCCCCTGGCCTGTCCCCTGGGAATCAGCGTCACCTTTTCCACCGGATCATGACCCTCATAAATCGTACCAATTAGAGCATGGCCCACTTCGTGGTAGGCAATTAGGCGTTTACTTTTACCATCGACGAGAGGGGTTCCTTCCATGCCCGCTACCACCCGATCAATGGCATCATTGATTTCCATCATCGTAATCGCTTCTTTGCGACGACGAGCCGTAAAAATCGCTGCCTCATTCAGAACATTAGCTAAATCAGCCCCCGTAAAGCCTGGCGTGCGACGAGCGATCGTAGCTAAATCCACCTCTTCATCAATCTTTTTATTCTGGGCGTGAATTTCCAGAATTTTATGACGACCATTGAGGTCTGGATAATCCACTACCACTTGACGGTCAAAACGCCCTGGGCGCAAGAGAGCTAAATCCAGCACATCGGGACGGTTGGTCGCGGCAATGACGATAATGCCCGAATTCCCTTCAAAGCCGTCCATTTCCGTCAGTAGTTGATTTAGGGTCTGTTCTCGTTCATCATTACCGCCGCCATAGCCCACTCCCCGTTGACGACCCACTGCATCAATTTCATCAATAAAGACTAAACAGGGCGCGTTCTCCTTGGCCTTTTTAAATAGGTCTCGCACCCGCGAAGCCCCTACCCCGACAAACATTTCCACAAATTCTGAGCCAGAAATGCTAAAAAACGGCACACTCGCTTCTCCGGCGATCGCCTTAGCTAAAAGGGTTTTTCCGGTTCCAGGTGGCCCGATCAAAAGAACACCCCTGGGAATTTTGGCTCCGATCGCCGTAAATTTTTCAGGCTGTTTAAGGAAAGTCACCACCTCTTGTAACTCTTCCTTCGCTTCATCAATCCCGGCCACATCGTCAAAACCGATTCCCGTTTTAGACTCCATCTGAAAACGAGCACGGGACTTGCCAAAGCTCATGGCTTGACCCGAAATATTAGCAGAGCGGCGGACTACCATGACCACCAAACCGATCAAAATCGCAACAATAAAAACATGGGTCAATAAACTGACTAGGGCCGAATTATCGGCTGTATGCCGAATACCCCAATTGACCTGACTATTTTTAAGTACCTCAATAAGTTCAGGGTTACTTTTAAATAGTCTTACGGTCTTTGGATCACTATTAGCTGGTTGATTCTTCAGCGTTACTTTCGCTTTTTGGAGCATCGGATCGATTTCGACCTTAGCCACCTGACCGCTCTTGATATCTTTGACAAGTTCTCCATAGGTCATCGTATGGCTATCGGCGGGTGTGGAGAGAGTTTTTGGCTTTTCCTGGGCCAGACTAGCTGTAGCCGTCAGCAAGGTCGGTACCAACAAAACACTAATGAGCCATCGATGCCAAAAACGGTTTGAGCTAATAGAACGAAATAACTGACCTTGAGCAAAACCTTTCATCATCTAACCGTAAGGGAAAATGTCATTGCCTTTATGATAACTTGCTCAGAAAATTGGCGAGAAAGATTTAAGATAGCCCGCTCTCTCTAGGATGGAGCGATGTCTGTACTGACTTCCCTGAGACAAGGCCAAACTATTCTGTGCGATCCACACTGCCGAAGAAAATCGGTTCCACACGGATAGCAAGAATACTGGCAGGGCGAACTACCATATATTCCCCTTGAATATTTTTGATAGGAACAGTAATAAATTCCTGGGAATCATATTTCGGCACAACGTCTTTACTGTACCATTGTTGGAATTCTTGAATATTGGTAAACCTTACCTCTTCCCGATGACCGCCGGCCAAGAGGAGATGGATCGCATATTCGTCTGGTTTTTTCGGCATCGTCAATCCCGATAACGCTTTGCTTAAGATTATGACGGATCGGGGCAACAATTTGAACTGGGATCAGTTAGTTGCCGATCAACTAGAGAGCCTAGGCTGTTTATTGATCCCCAGGGAGTTTTGTTCGTTAGCAAATTTTTAGCAATATTGACTAATATCTTCACCTAGCTGATCAGCAAGATAGGATAGGGCCCGGAAGCGCAGCATCATCAACTCATCGTAGAAAGGATTGAGCTTACAGAGAGGCGGAATCGTAAGTACTGTCCGTCCCCCAAAGGTAATTTTTCGGGCAAAGGGACATTGGGCAGGGATCAGTTGACAAAGACGATGGGCTAGGGCAGGGCTAACCACTTCTAGGTTATTCAGGTAGTTCCTGATGGGCATCAACAGAGGTGGAATGAATGAAGAGGGAAAAGATGAAGTTGAAGACTGACAGGGGGTGGAATCCATTAGCCAGGTCGTAAAGATTAAATGGCGAATGGTTTGATCACTAACACTCATGGGGGTTGATCTCACTTGAAATTGTGGAGTCAGAGACAATTCTAGAAAAAATGATTTGACAAAAATCTAGGAATGTGAGGGAACGATTATTGTCCTTTTTGGTGATAGCACAAAGTTCTCGGAAAAAAGTCAGAAAAGCTCGATGTAGTGAGAAAGACTCATCATTGAGAGGGTAAGGATAGAAAACGTGCTATAGAAGATACAGCACTTTGCTTAATGACACCGTACAGACAAAAAGCTAAAATCCTTACTCAGCAAGCTTTGTAGAAAAAAACTGTACGTCGAGATCCCGATAAGTGCTGTAATCATTAATTAGCTTAGAGTTGCCTCTTTCCTTTGATCATGATCCAGCTTGCCGGAGACGGAAGTGAGATAGATCACCAACAGACAGTTAATTTAGATAGGGCAGTATGTAGGCGATCGCTGACTGGAAAAAGCTAAACTCCTTGGTGAATTAATGTTGAGCGTCTCTTCATTAGGCGTAAATATCGCTCTATCTAATCGGGGATAACGGCGATACAGTCAATTTCGACCCAAACATCCTTCGGCAATCGTGCCACTTCCACACAGGCCCGGGCCGGCGCGGTTGCTTCCTCAAAATAGGTGGCATAAACCTGATTCATCGCGACAAAATGTCCTAAATCCTGGAGAAAAACGGTGGTTTTAACGACATCAGACCAGGTAGCCCCTGCCTGGGTCAAAATGGCCTCTAGATTAGCCATGACCTGTTGAGTTTGTTGGCCAATATCTTCTTTACCAATAATTTCGCCACTGTGGGGATCCAAAGGAATCTGACCTGCAACAAATAACAGTTTTCCCTGGGCCGCGATCGCTTGATTGTAGGGGCCAACAGGAGCAGGGGCTTGGGTAGTTTGAATAATTTCTTTCATGATTGATTTCAGATGAGAAAAAAAGAAACAACGGGTAAGTTGATCGCTTGAGAGAGAATTCGGTTTCTCAGAACGGCGATCATGAAATGGATTGCCAACCTTGAACAGTAACTAAACTTCACATTCAATCCCGCCCGAACCGAAAACAAAAGCTTTACAATTAAATATTTGCTGCGGTTGTTACCGAATATGCTCCCCCGTAGGCAACATTTATGCTTAATCCAAACTTGACGGAGATTGAACTCTCTAAAGACGACTACCAACGTTATTCCCGCCACATTATTTTGCCAGAAGTTGGGCTGGACGGACAAAAACGGATCAAGGCCGCCAGTGTGCTCTGCGTAGGTACAGGCGGACTGGGTTCACCTCTCTTATTATATTTAGCGGCGGCCGGGGTGGGCTGCATTGGCATTGTGGATTTTGACATTGTTGACCACTCCAATCTACAACGTCAAATTATTCATGGAACCTCCTGGGTCGGTAAGCCTAAAATTGAGTCGGCCAAAAATCGGATTTTAGAAATTAATCCCTACTGTCAGGTGGACTTGTATGAAACCCAACTCAGTTCCGCTAATGCTTTAGAGATTATCAAACCCTACGATATTGTGATTGATGGTACAGATAATTTCCCCACCCGTTACCTGACCAATGATGCCTGTGTTTTATTGGATAAACCCAATATTTACGGTTCTATCTTCCGTTTTGAAGGCCAAGCCACCGTTTTCAACTATCAGGGTGGCCCCAACTACCGCGATCTTTATCCCGAACCACCACCACCAGGCATGGTTCCTTCCTGTGCCGAGGGCGGGGTTTTAGGCGTATTACCAGGGATTGTGGGCACGATTCAAGCCACAGAAGCGATCAAAATTATTTTGGGTGCTCCCCATACCCTCAGTGGTCGTCTCCTCCTTTTTAATGCTTGGGAGATGAAGTTTCGAGAATTAAAACTGCGACCCAATCCTGAACGCCCTGTGATCACAGAACTGATTGATTACGAACAATTCTGTGGCATTCCCCAGGCCAAAGCCGCCGAAGCTGCCGAAAAATCCGCCTTGGCCGAAATGACAGTGTTGGAGTTAAAAGCCTTAATAGATAATGGGGCCCAGGACTTTGTGCTAATTGATGTTCGTAATCCCAATGAATATGACATTGCTCGTATTCCAGGTTCGGTATTGGTTCCCCTACCAGACATTGAAAAAGGGCCAGGGGTTGAGAAAGTACGAGAATTGCTGAATGGTCATCGTCTCATTGCTCACTGCAAGATGGGAGGGCGATCGGCCAAAGCCTTGTCTATTCTTAAGGAAGCAGGCATTGAAGGAATTAACGTCAAAGGTGGCATTAGTGCCTGGAGCCAAGAAGTTGATCCTAGTGTGACTCAGTACTAATCTGTTAGACTTGGTATTCTTGGGAGGTTGGATTGGGCCCTATTTTTGGGGAATCTAGCTTCCCTACTTTTTTTGAGCTTGGTGGTTGAGTTTGGCGATCGTGGTTATCTCCCAAACCCAAGCTTGCCTAATGTCCCTCAGACTCGTTACACTGCTTAAAAATATCCTCACTTTCAAGGGATAATAGAAAAAATCTAACGCTGTCAGCCTTCTGCTTTTAACCTGAAAGTAGAAACTAGCAACGCATTGTTACGTAACTAAATCACTCAATTTAGTAAAGCGTCTCTAAAGACACTAAAAATTATCCGTTACTAGAAGGAGCGTCAATGGGACTACCTTGGTATCGAGTTCACACCGTTGTCCTGAATGATCCAGGACGTTTAATTTCTGTTCACCTCATGCATACTGCTCTTGTAGCAGGTTGGGCTGGTTCAATGGCTCTCTATGAGTTAGCTATTTTTGATCCCAGCGATGCGGTTCTCAACCCCATGTGGCGACAAGGGATGTTTGTTCTTCCCTTTATGGCTCGTCTAGGCGTAACTTCCTCCTGGGGGGGGTGGAGCGTCACCGGCGAAACAGGAGTTGATCCTGGTTTCTGGTCTTTTGAAGGCGTAGCGGCTGCCCATATCGTCCTTTCTGGCTTGCTCTTTTTAGCGGCGGTTTGGCACTGGGTATTCTGGGATTTAGAACTCTTTGTCGATCCCCGCACTGGTGAATCTGCACTGGATTTACCCAAAATGTTTGGTATCCACCTGTTCTTATCTGGTCTTCTCTGTTTTGGCTTTGGAGCTTTCCATTTAACTGGTGTGTGGGGCCCCGGAATGTGGGTCTCTGATCCCTATGGTCTGACGGGCCATGTTCAACCCGTTGCACCGGAATGGGGGCCATCGGGCTTTAACCCCTTTAATCCAGGGGGTGTGGTGGCTCACCATATTGCAGCAGGGATTGTCGGTATTATTGCAGGTCTCTTCCACTTAACGGTGCGTCCTCCTGAACGGCTCTATAAAGCCCTGAAAATGGGAAATATTGAAACCGTACTTTCCAGTAGTATTGCAGCGGTTTTCTTTGCGGCTTTTGTCGTAGCGGGAACCATGTGGTATGGCAATGCCACCACGCCGATCGAACTCTTTGGCCCAACCCGTTATCAATGGGATAAGGGCTATTTCCAAGAAGAGATTCAACATCGTGTTGACGCTAAACTAGCTGAAGGTGCTTCTCTGTCAGACGCTTGGTCGAGCATTCCTGAAAAACTCGCTTTCTATGACTATGTGGGTAATAGCCCTGCTAAGGGGGGATTATTCCGTACTGGAGCAATGGATAGTGGAGATGGCATCGCGAAAACCTGGGCAGGCCACCCTATTTTCAAAGATAAGGAAGGCCGGGAATTAACCGTGCGTCGGATGCCCAACTTCTTTGAAACTTTCCCCATTATCATGACTGATGCGGATGGCGTGGTTCGCGCTGATATTCCCTTCCGTCGGGCAGAATCCAAGTTCTCGGTTGAACAAACCGGCGTAACCGTTTCTGTCTATGGTGGTGAATTAGATGGTCAAACTTTCTCTGATGCGGCTTCGGTGAAGAAATTTGCCCGTAAAGCTCAGTTAGGGGAAGCTTTCGACTTTGACCGCGAAACTCTTAACTCGGATGGGGTATTCCGCACTAGCCCTCGTGGTTGGTTTACCTTTGGCCACGCAGTATTTGCGTTGCTGTTCTTCTTTGGCCATATTTGGCATGGTTCTCGGACTATTTTCCGCGATGTATTTGCCGGTGTGGAAATTGAGGAAGAACAAGTGGAATGGGGTCTATTCCAGAAAGTGGGTGATAAGACCACTCGTACCCGTAGTGAAGCTTAATTTTCTAACTTGAGGTGAATATCCTCAACTAGGGATAGTAATCTGAATGTGGGTTGCTGTCCCTTTTCTTTTAGCATTTTTTAGTTAGGGCTTGCTGAAAAAAGCTGAAACCCTTACGGAGAAAAGATAGTAGCCAAATTAAGAACAGCTAGAATGCAGGAAAATAGGTTAAAATGGCTCAAAACCCTTGCATTAAGAGGAGAGAA
>JAYKJI010000444.1:0-17281 GCA_035285405.1 Snowella sp.
AAATAATTAATTGATAGGCTGTTATTAGAACGAATTTCTCTACGGGGTATTGAAAGAGTCACAGGAGTTAGTTGGTCATGTTTACAAAATTATGTTAATGATAAATTTGCTGCTGTGCCTCATCATATAAGCGTTTCAGGAAAAGCACGAGGAAAATTAACTATCGAATGTGATGAACTTTGGTCATTTGTCTTCTCCAAAGAAAATAAGTTTTATGTCTGCTTGGCAATAGACAGAAAAACAAGAGAAATTGTTGGTTGTTATATTGGGGACAGAAGCCGTGAATTCGCTAAGAAAATGTGGGCAAGTTTGCCGCCTGTTTACCGACAATGTGCTGTTGCTTACACGGATTTTTAGGTATCTTACGAGAAAGTTATTCCCCGTAAACGTCACCGAGCTGTCGGTAAAGAGACGGGTCAAACTAACCATATTGAAAGATTAAATAATACCTTGCGACAACAAATTTCCCGATTGGTGCGCCAAAGTCTCTCTTTTTCCAAAAATGTGGAAAATCATATTGGGGCAATTTGGTACTTTATACACGACTACAATGCCCAATTAGCCAAGGCTTAAGCTGCCACCACTACTCAAGGCTTAAGCTGCCACCACTACTATTGAATCACTACCAATTTCTTGGGATAATTTGGCTGTGACCGTTCATGATCATTGCCATCCATTGTTCTGGAGACTCAACTCTATGTCAAATTCCTCTCCTAATTTGTCTCAACGGGAAGAAGCACTGCCACTCTGCCAACAAATTCGAGAAGATTGGATTGCTCATGGTCAGGATTGGACGAAACCAGGATTTCGGGCTGTGGCATTACAACGCTTTGGAGCCTGGCGGATGCGAATTGAACCCAAATTGCTCAGGGGCCCCTTTAGTGTTCTTTATAAATTTCTCTATGGTCTCATCCGCAACTTCTATGGTATTGAGTTACCCTATACAGTACAGTTAGGACGAAGAGTGATCATCGAACATCAACATAGCATTATCATCCACGGCCATTGTGTGATTGGCGATGATTGTATTATTCGTCAAGGTGTCACCCTCGGTAATCGCTATTTAGAAAAACCCTACGATGCTCCCCAACTCGGCGATCGCGTTAATGTGGGAGCGGGAGCCAAAATTTTAGGCAAAGTCAAACTAGGAAATGATGTCAATATTGGAGCCAATGCGGTTGTGTTATCGGACATTGCACCAGGACAAACAGCCGTGGGCATTCCCGCCAAAATCCTGACAGTTTCTGAAAAAACGGCGAGAGTGGACAAACTTGGGGGCATTGCGATCGAGGAAAACGCTAATACGATAGAACAAAGCGATAAACCCTTCTAGGCAATCTTTCTCAAACAAGACCGTGATCAGCAAGGTAAAATTAGAATCTGTTTTAATCAGAAATTAACAATATTGAAAGTTTGGTATCGGACTATGATGCAACTTGATTGGCGTAAATCGGTACAGCAACCAAGCTTCTGGTTCGTTGCCCTGGCTGGGGGATTGGCCCTGCTTCACCTCACCCTATTAGATAAAAGTAAACTCGAAAACCTTTTTAGCTTAAGTTTTCTGATGTGGTTGACGGTTGCTTCTCTACTTTGGGATAAACGCGATCGCTTGGTATTAGAAAGTAATTTATTTTCCACTTGCCTAGGTTCTACTCTTTTAATGTTTGTGTTGCTCAGAAACTTGCATAGTAGCGACACCTCCCTGCGAATTCTGCCCTTAGTCGGGGGCATTGGTATTATGCTCATCGCCTCTGGCACAAAACATCTTAAAGACTACTATCGAGAAATTATTATTTTGAGTCTGCTTGTAGTGGCTCGTCTAGTCGCTGTTTTCTTACAAAGTATTAATCTCCCCCTCTGGACAGCCAAATTTTCTGCCTTTGCTCTTTGGGCGGCGGGTTTCCAAGTTTATCGCCAAGGCGTGTTTATTGAATTACCCCTCGGCAGGGTGGAAGTCTATGGAGCCTGCTCTGGTGTGGAAAGTATTCTGTTAATGTTCTGTGTAGCCATTCTCTTTCTCTTTTTAATCCCCGTCAATCATTTATACAAGTTGATTTGTATCATTGTAGCCGTTTCTATTGGTTTTATCATTAATGCTCTGCGCGTTTCACTCCTAGCTTTTCTTGTCAACGCGAACAATACTGAAGCCTTTGATTATTGGCATGGCTCCGATGGGAGTTTACTATTTGCCGTCATTTCTGTCTGTCTCTTTGGTATATATTGCTGGTTTGCCCACGTTCAGCGTTTCAACGTACCGCCAGCTTCAGGAGAAAATTAATTCATGACAACCCGTCGTTGGCCCCAAATTCGTATAGGCATCTGTGCTGTCCTGCTCACAGGCCTACTGGGAGAATGGATTTATATTCTCCTACAACCATCTTCAGACTTGGAGAATCCCAATACCCTCAATATTGTCTATCCCTCTCAAGTCCCCTTACCAGGTTGGCAATTGGACAAAAGTGTGCCTCTAGCTGCTAAAAATAAAGCTCAAACCCCTGGACACCTTTACCAATATTCCCGTTCCCAGGAAAGGGTTGACATTCAGATTCATGGTCAAAAATATGGAGATGGCAACGTCAGTCGTTACCTCATGGTCTATGATTTTACTCCTCCCGCTACTACCCTTTTGACGATTAAACAGCAGCCAACAACCGGCTATTATGCACTGACAAACATTAACTCTCAGGCCTATCTCAGTGCTTGTCTAAATCCCAATGGACAAAGTACTGTCACAGAAGCTCAGTTTACCCAGAATTTGAATCTCCATGGCTGGAGTCCTCAACGAGCTTTTGGTTGGCTATTGGGCTTAAATGATTTTATGGATACTCGTTGCTTCTGGACAATTCTCTCGACCCCTATTACTTCAACAGAAAATCCCCAACTGTTAGCGGATAAGTATGCAATGCTAGAAAAAGTCTGGCAAGATTGGTACCGATGGTGGCAACCCCAGTTAAAGAAACCAGAATTACAACTATAATAAGGAATCAGATTCTATTTGATTAGAATGAAAGAGAAGGGAAGCAAAGTCAGCAAATACCGTTCAAGGGTATTGCCATTGATGGAATTCTATTGATAGGATTCGTTTGTTTGATGACTCAGTTTTCACACACCTCGTCGTTTTGCACTAAAGTAGAATCTACATTATTAGGAAAATGGTTTAGATTATCTCAACCGATTCAGTCCATCTAAGTTAGGAGATTAACTTGCTTATGCCAGAGCTTGCTGTACGCTCAGAATTTGACTATGCCAGCGAAACCTATAAAGACGCTTATAGTCGAATCAACGCCATTGTGATTGAAGGAGAACAGGAAGCCTATGAAAATTATCTTCAGATGGCAGAGCTTCTTCCTGACCAAAAGGATGAGTTGATTCGCTTGGCTAAAATGGAAAATCGCCACAGAGTTGGTTTTCAAGCCTGTGGGAAGAATCTAAGCGTTGTACCGGATATGGACTATGCCAAGGTATTCTTCGCTGGTTTACATCAAAATTTTCAGCAAGCCTATGCAGAGGGAAAAATTGTCACTTGTCTTTTAATCCAAGCCCTGATTATTGAAGCCTTTGCGATCGCTGCTTACAATATTTATCTACCCGTTGCCGACGATTTTGCGCGTAAAATTACCGAAGGTGTAGTTAAAGACGAATACTCCCATCTTAACTTTGGTGAAGAATGGCTCAAAACCCATTTTGAAACCGCAAAAGCTGAACTTGAAGAGGCGAATCAGTCTAACCTGCCGATTGTTTGGCGGATGCTTAGCCAAGTGGAAGGGGATGCCAAAACCCTAGGAATGGAAAAAGAAGCCTTGATTGAAGACTTTATGATCAGCTATGGAGAAGCCTTAAGTAATATTGGCTTTAGTACTCGTGACTTGATGCGGATGTCATCCTACGGTTTAAAAGCTGCCTAGTGTTGAATCGTCTAGATTGTGCCGTTAATCCTCCGACTAAGCCTGCTACTGCGGGCTTTTTGTCCTGAGATAGTTATCCCAACAGACAGACTTCTAGGATATTAACACCTTCAGACAAGGGAGTGAAGCTCTGCTTAACATTCCCAGCATAATGACGGCTGCGATATCTTTCTTTCGGTCAGTTCGGGAGCACATTAGTCAACTGTAACTTTTATGTAATACTATTAGAGGCTTATTTGACGAAGGCAATAATCCGCTTCCCTAATTTCTATAAATTTTCTATTAGAACTTCCTACAATAATCAATGTTTGGTCTTATCGGTCATCTTACCAGCTTAAAACACGCCCAGTCTGTTGCCGCCGCTCTTGGTTATCCTGAATATGCCAATCAAGACTTAGATTTTTGGTGTTCCGCACCACCCCAAGTCGTCGATAGCTTTAATGTCACCAGTATAACTGGCCAAACGATTGAAGGAAAATATGTAGAATCCTGTTTTTTACCCGAAATGCTGATCAATCGCCGCGTCAAAGCTGCGATCCGTAAAATTTTGAATGCCATGGCCTTAGCCCAAAAAGCGGGTTTACAGATCACGGCTCTAGGGGGATTTTCCTCCATTGTGTTTGAAGAGTTTAACCTCAAAGAAAATCATCAAGTTCGCAATGTTGAACTTAAATTTGAGCAATTTACCACTGGCAATACCCATACAGCCTATGTTATTTGTCGCCAAGTTGAGCAAATGTCGGCTCAGATGGGAATTGATCTCTCTCAAGCAACGGTAGCTGTTTGCGGAGCAACGGGAGATATTGGCAGTGCGGTTTGTCGCTGGCTTGATCAAAAAAATGCGGTTAAAGAATTATTACTGATTGCCCGCAATCGAGAACGCTTAGACAATCTACAAATGGAACTGGGACGGGGCAAAATTCTAGAATTACAGGAGGCTCTTCCTCAGGCAGATATTATTGTTTGGGTCGCCAGTATGCCTAAAGGGGTTGAGATTAATTCAGAAAATCTTAAAAAACCCTGTTTAATTATTGACGGTGGTTATCCTAAAAATTTAGATACCCGCATTAAGCATCCTGATGTTCGCATTCTTAAGGGCGGAATTGTGGAACATTCCCTTGATATTGACTGGAAGATCATGGAAATTGTCAATATGGATATTCCGTCGCGTCAGATGTTTGCCTGTTTTGCAGAGGCTATTCTTCTAGAGTTTGAGAACTGGCACACCAACTTTTCCTGGGGACGCAATCAAATTACTGTTAGTAAAATGGAGCAAATTGGTCTGGCCTCTGTCAAACATGGATTTTGTCCACTGATGAGTTTTTAAGCGGCAAGAACACGATCTGGAAACAGTTGCTTGGCAAAATAGGAATGATAGAGTTGACATCTCAGAGATACCCGACGATCTTGAAGTTGCACTAGCCCTAAACGTTCTAGTTGATAAGCGGCTTGGGCCTCTATTTCTACGTTACGATTCTGTTTAATACCGAGGTCTTCAATTGCCCCGTTACAGTGAAATAACTGACTTAAGGCTTCTAAAATCTGGGGTCGATACTGGACAATGTGAAGTTGGGTTTGGAGATAGTCTCGATAAATAGCGATCGCCTGGGGTTTCAACTGTAAGCAATCCTGGAAAGAAATTTGTCCGTGGGCTAACTGATAAAAAGTCAGATTAATTAAATAAGGATGTCCCCCCAATAATTGCATTAACTTAGCAACTTCCGATTCCCCAATTTTGCCTGATTGTTCTAAACCGTAACAACTGACTAGTTCCATCACCTGATCTAAGGTAAAGTAGGGAATCTCCAATGATAAACCCACATTAAAAAGAGACTGCTGAGAATCAAAGATAAAAGAATTTGAGAGCGAATGGATAATTACCAAACGAAAGTTTTCCCAAAGCGTTTCTTGCTTGGCTTGCTCATGCCAAAACCGTAATAAAGAGACAAAATCATACAAAATAGTGGGTTGATCAAAAATTCGATTGAACTCGTTAATCGCTAATATTAAAGGTGCATCGAGTGATGCCAAAATATGAGATTGCAAATACAAGGTTGCATTCATCTTAATGCCCATAACCTCATCCCAATACTCATCAAGACAATTAGGTAATCCTAATTGATAACTGACATTGGCACAAAACCAGCGTAAAAACTGCTCTAAATTTTGAAAAGTGAGGCTATCGGCTGCGTTCAAATCGATAACGACTGTTTTATAGCCTGTCTGTTGCGCTTTATGAAGTGTACGAATTAGCAAAGAGCTTTTCCCCATTTTGGCAGGAGCCTGAATGACCGTTAGACTACCTGGTTGACAGACCTCTTGATAGGCCAAATTCTCAAGGGGAGGTCGTTCTATATAAAAAGAAGAGTGAATGGATAGGGGGCTACCTGGAAATCCCATTGATCGCGGCATCTCGATATTAGACGTTATTTCTGTGGCATTCACCATCATTTCTAAGTGAGGTTGGCTAGAAAAGCTAACATTATCTAGGTTATTGATATTTAACTTAAAGCGAAAATTGTTCTTGGTGATGGGCTCTCCATAAAGATAGGAAAGCTCTTGCCATAATTGGGAAGCAATGTTTTTAATATAGGCATCTTGATAATGGAGTTCTTTCGCCATGTCGTTATAAGTTAAGCCATCCCAGGCATAGCGCAATACTTTTTCCTGCAAAGGCGTAAGAGATTTTTGCTGGCGTAAGTTAATGGAATCAATAATCTCTTCAATTTTCATGTGCTTAAGAAACTAAAAAGTTTTATAAAGAAATTAAAAAAGAATCCTGAGTAGGTCGCTATTTAGTCGCCCTATTTATCGGTCTCATCGGCTCGTTTTATAGGACTAGTATTAGGAGCGTGGTTTCCGATCAGAGATGTTACGAGTAAGGGACACTGTTCTTTCCTAATGCTATTTAGAGAAAGTGTATTCCCCTTAGTCTAGTCAAATTCGTCAATAGGGAGAGCATGGCTGAGGAAGATGTGACCTGATAATCCTCAAGAAGAGAGATGATTCTCTTTTTTCATGATAGATCTATGACTGAAGAGAGGATGACAAAATTATTGATTTGTGATAAAGAGCATGTTCACAGCAGAAATCAACCTACATTGTTAGACAAAGCATCAATTCAAAATAAAGTACATCAACTGGGAAATGGACAGAGAAAGGCTCATCAGTTAGAGTCTGATCTTTACAACCACAAATCGGAAAACGACAATGATCTAATCTTATTTCAACCCAGATCAGCACAACAATCCGTACTAACTACATTAAAGCCGCACTCTACCACAATCAGAACTCGGCAAATCAATCGGTTGCTCACAGAGTACCATAAGCCGAGAATTAAAAGCCCGATATTTTCCAGAACAAATTGCCGGTCGTTTAAAAAGAGAAAAGAAAAAGTTGGTAAGTCATGAAACTATAATACAAAATGATAGCTAAAAATCATCAAGAATGGGGTGAATACTCAAAATACTTACGTCAATGGAAAAAGAAGAGAAAAGCTAGAAATGCTTGTAAAATTAGGAATTTCCAATTGTATAGGGATTGAAAACAGACCAACAATAGCAGAAGAGAAAAAAGAAATAGGGTACGGGAAAAATGACACAATGATCGGGGGAAACCATTCAGGAGTGCTAGCCAATCATGTAGATAAAGCTTCAAAATTCTTAGTAGCAACTCTAGGGAAAGATCAAGGGATGAAAGAACTCAATAGACATTCTGATCAGACAATGCCTTTATTGGGATAACTGTTGTTTTAAAATTTCCAAGGCTGACCAGCGATGATCGATCGTCTTTTCTAAATTGCTTTTAATCCCTTGATTAGCAAGATCTGTGATCGGAAGACGACAATCCTTCCCACAGAGACAGCGTAGGGGCAATGCCAGGGTAAATTGTTCGTAAAGCCAAGTATCTATATCAAAATGGCCATCTGGGGGCAAGGTTTCCGATAAATCTTCCCAAGAAACTTCCCGTTCCTGAGGATAGTTAGCGTTTTGTGAAGCTTCTTTATCGAGCCAAATTAATTCCGAAGTATTTAGCACCAGACGATCATTGTACTGTTGAGCACAGCGATCGCAGATTAAGGTGACAATCGTTTCTGCTTCGACCCCCACCTCTAAGAACGTACCACCATGTCGAATTTTCATTTCCCCCCGCACCGGCGTTAAAGTTTCTAAATGGGGAATATTGCCATCTAGATAGAGGGTCTGTGTCCGTTGGGGTTGCTGAAGGAGATGGGGAATATAAATAGATTGCATGGCATTCTGAGGGGAGAGAGGGCAACTGAATCCTTTTAATCCTTGGCGGCCAGATCGGAGCGTTCCTGTTCCACTTCTGCCTGAAGTTTTTCCCGTTCTTCCGGGCTGAGACTTTCCCAACGTTTTTGAATCATGGCTTCTTCATAATCCTTAATTTGTTGATGGTAGGTCATATCGTGGGTTAAAACCCGAAAGATATAGGAACAGAGCCAGAGGATTAAACCTCCTACTAAAACAGCTTGAGTCCAAATGCCTGCTTTTTGGCTGTCGATACCGATCGTGAGCAACAACACATAAACTCCGCCACCGGCTAGAAAAAAGCCCAAACTGATGGCGATCGCGTCAATTCGTCGCATAATGATTTACCATGAGTTAACCTCTAAGCGGCCCGACGATGGGGACGGAAGTTGAGGATAGGACTGAGTAGCAACAGACCAGGGAAGAAAAAGAAAACTAAAAAGTACATAAAGGTACGCTCAATGGAACCCACAACATACCAGCGCGTTTTCAAGTAAAAATAGAGCAGGGCAGGCAATACCAACAAATAAACAAAACTCAGAATCAGATAGAGCAACGCAACGAGGCCCGTTTCTGAGAGCAGGGTAGATACCAATAAATCCATTGCCTTATTCCCAAATCAAGTAACAAAAGTAGCTTAGAAAACTTTAGCGTATTTTTCCTCACATTTCAGCCCGACCGGAAATCTTGACAAGAAGAATACCTGGCAACGATAATTAGAGATCGTGTGTCTAATGCCTTGCTCGGATCAGGTTCAGACCTCATTATCTACCAAATCCAAGGTAAGTAGCCTCGCGGATACCTGTACGGCAAATTAACCAGAAAAATCATGAGTTACGCCATTATTGAAGCCGGGGGAACCCAACTCAGAGTGGAACCAGGTCGTTTCTATGACCTCAACCACCTCGAAGGAGAACCTGAAGCTAGTTATGTGATCGATAAAGTGTTGTTAGTGAATAACGATAGCCAGATCACTGTCGGTCAGCCCTTTGTTGCCGGAGCAACGGTGGAAGGAGAAATTCTTTTCCATCGTCGGGGTCGCAAGATTATCGTTTATAAAATGCGTCCGAAAAAGAAAACCCGCAAAAAACGGGGGCATCGTCAGGAATTAACCCGTTTACTGATTAAATCCATTAGTATTGATGGAACGGCGATCGCCACTATCTCAGAAGAAGACCTCAAAAAACCTGTCTTAGTTTCACCGGAAGAGTCCACTACCTTTGATGAGGACGTAGCTGGCTCTGAAGAGAATTAATTCGTTTTTTAGTAAAATTAACAATCAGGAGTAACAACGATGGCTCATAAGAAAGGAACAGGCAGTACTCGCAATGGTCGTGACTCCAATTCTAAACGGTTAGGAGTTAAACGCTACGGTGGTCAAGTTGTCAAAGCCGGCAATATCATCATTCGTCAACGGGGAACTAGAGTTCACCCTGGTGAAAATGTGGGACGGGGTAGCGATGATACACTCTTTTCCCTCATTGATGGCATTGTCAAATTCGAGTACAAAACCCAAAGTCGCCGCAAGGTAAGCGTTTACCCCGTAGCAGCAGAGTAAATTTTGGACTGATGTTGAATTGTCTGAGGGTGAGCTAAAGCTCGCCTTTTTTGTAAATTTTTTCTGTGAATTAGGCGAAAATAGCTAAAAACCCCGCCCAGAATGAATTTTAGAACGAGGTCTTTGCCTGAATTAGTTGGTTAAAGCATTAATCTAAATAACCCATTAAGATAGCCGGATCATCAATTTCATTAGAGGCAACCGGACGATTGCCCATCACCGAATAGGTTTCGCTAATATTCAGGTGACTAATTTGAATAGGACGATTGCCAGAAATACTCAGGGTACTGCTCACTTCCATGCCACTGGCGGTAATGGGACGAGAACTCCCAACGGCGTTATAAGTACTAACAACCTTCAAATGACTCGCTTCAATGGGGCGATTGCTCGGTAAGCCTGACTCATTTTTCAGGAAACGCAGACCACCAGACTTCTCCGGTAAAGACAGAGCCGTTACTTCTTTTTCATCCTTTGGCTTTCTACCTCTGGCTGCTGTTTTTGGTGCGTCTTTTTCTTCGGTTTCCGCCGAGGGTGAAGTTGTCTCCAGCTTTTCCACTGTCATTGTTTTTAGTCTCCTTGGGTTAGCACTGTAAATTAAGTCTTTTTGCTCAGGGACGGACGGGCCACCCTAGGCATTATTTAAAAATCACTTCTAAGATATTAAAGATACACCTATTGTTGAACCGTTGATAAATTCTCAAGATAGAGATCTGTAATATGCCTTATTATCCCAGACTATCGCTCCTTAGCTTCCATGACTTCTGATCTTTTCCAGTTGCACTCGCCTTTTCAACCCACTGGGGATCAACCCACCGCGATCGCGGCTCTTGTCCAGTCTCTTCAGGCCAAGCATCGCTTTCAAACCCTACTAGGGGCAACGGGAACAGGGAAAACCTTTGCGATCGCCGCCGTGATTGAGAAGATCGGTCGTCCCACCTTAGTGCTGGCCCATAATAAAACCCTGGCAGCCCAACTCTGCAATGAATTACGGCAATTTTTCCCTGAGAATGCGGTGGAATATTTTATTAGTTATTACGATTACTATCAACCCGAAGCCTATATTCCTGTCACTGATACCTATATTGAAAAAACCGCTTCCATCAATGAAGAAATTGATATGTTACGTCACTCAGCAACGCGATCGCTGTTTGAACGTCGAGATGTCATTGTTGTTGCGTCTATTAGTTGTATCTACGGTTTAGGGATGCCCGCCGAATATTTAAAAGCAGCCGTGCCGTTACAGGTAGGACAAGAACAGGATCCGCGCCAGCTAATTCGGAATTTAGTCAATGTTCAATATAGTCGCAATGATCTGGAATTACAACGGGGTCGCTTCCGTTTAAAAGGGGATGTTTTAGAGATTGTCCCCGCCTATGAAGATCGCATTATTCGCGTTGAATTTTTTGGTGATGAAATTGAGGCCATTCGCTATCTCGATCCCGTCAGTGGTGCAATTTTACAAAGCCTTAATCAACTCAATATTTATCCGGCTCGTCACTTTGTCACCCCGGAGGATCAGTTAGAAACTGCTTGTTTGCAGATTGAAAATGAATTAAAAGAACAGGTAGAAAGATTAGAAAAAAACAACCAACTATTAGAAGCTCAACGCTTAAGTCAACGCACCCGTTACGATTTGGAAATGTTGCGCGAAGTGGGCTATTGCAATGGTGTAGAAAATTATTCTCGTTATTTAGCTGGACGAAATGCTGGAGAACCACCTGAATGTTTAATTGATTATTTTCCCAACGATTGGTTACTGGTTATTGATGAATCTCACGTTACTATTCCCCAATTGCGCGGGATGTATAACGGTGATCAAGCCAGAAAAAAAGTGTTAATTGATCATGGTTTTCGCCTTCCCAGTGCGGCTGATAATCGTCCCTTAAAAGCGGAGGAATTTTGGACAAAGGTTAATCAATGTATTTTTGTTTCCGCCACACCAGGTGATTGGGAATTAGAACAGTCTGGGGATAATATTGTGGAGCAAATTATTCGACCCACCGGAGTCCTGGATCCCGAAATTTTTGTGCGTCCAACCCTGGGACAGGTCGATGATCTCTATGGTGAAATTCAAGCTAGGGTAAAACGACAGGAACGAGTTTTAATTACCACTCTCACTAAACGCATGGCGGAGGATTTAACCGAATATTTTCAAGAACGAGCGATTAAAGTTCAGTATTTGCACTCAGAAATTCAGTCCATTCAACGTATTGAAATTTTGCAGTCCCTTAGAAATGGGGAATTTGATGTTTTAATTGGGGTAAATTTATTACGGGAAGGGTTAGATTTGCCAGAGGTTTCCCTCGTTGCTATTTTAGACGCGGATAAGGAAGGTTTTTTGCGGGCCGAGCGATCGCTGATTCAAACTATTGGTCGGGCTGCCCGTCATGTTCGTGGCCAAGCAATTTTGTATGGAGATAATTTAACCAAAAGCATGAGTAGCGCGATCGCTGAAACGGAACGACGGCGTAAGATTCAACAGGATTATAATGAAAAGCATGGTATTACGCCCCAACCGATTCAAAGCCGTGCCAATAATTCTATTCTCAATTTTTTGGATATTTCTCGGCGGCTCAATTCTCAACAGTTAGAACAAGTTTGTGAACAGGCAGATGACCTTTCCCTAGAACAAATTCCTGAGTTAATTCAACAATTAGAACTACAAATGAAAGAGGCCGCCAAAAAGTTAGAGTTTGAAACAGCGGCCAAATTCCGCGATCGCATTCAAAGTTTGCGGGATCGGTTGTTGGGTCATCGTTGATCGGCGTTGCTTAATCAAGGTGTGAAAACAAATTTTGTATATATCCAGAAAACAGTCTGAGTCAATGTTTTAAAAATTGCATCTTTAGAGATTCATACCGTAAATCAGCAACGCCAACATTTTTGAGCAATTAGGACATGGATCGTGTAGCACAAAAAGCCTAAATGAAACATGGTGGAAGAATACATAGAACACCAGCAAAACTTATTGAACCAGGGGAGCAAAGACTGTAAAGGACTTTCAGTCCCCATTAAACCTCTACCCTGAAAGTGCAAAGTGGTTTAGTTTGTTTTTGGTAGCTGGCAACACCTTCTGGATTTTGTGCTTGAGCAATTTGCCCCTCTCTCAGCCGCTAACTCCTCCTAATTTTCCAAATTTAGAATTGCTGTTGTACACTTAGCTTTGTGAAACCTTTAGAGGGTGTGACATGGAATTGGAATATCCAGATGATCTAAGATACCTCGATAGCCACGAGTACGTGCGTCTTGAGGGAGAAATCGCCACCATTGGAGTTACGGCTTTTGCCCTGGATGAACTAGGAGATATTGTTTTCCTAGAATTGCCGGAAGTGGGAGATGCCATTGAGTCAGGAGGCTCTTTTGGGAATATTGAGTCAACCAAAGCGACTAGTGAGCTTATTTCTCCTGTTACGGGTACCGTCATTGAGAGCAATATGTTGATGGTTGAGTCTCCTGAAGTCATTGCGGATGATCCCTATGGTGAAGGGTGGTTTATTAAAGTTCGGGTGGGTAATCCCGATGATGCCTTAGTAGACACGATATCTGCCGAGGAATATCTTGCCCAGGTGACAGGGGAAGCATGAGCCAATGGTTAGGGCTGGGCTGTTATGCAATTCGTTGACTTTACAACTTTGGTGGCGGTTTGCTTGGAACTGCGACATCAATGGCTTCCCGCCCGTATTGAGCAGGTTTATCAACGCGATCGCCATACGCTTTCCCTAGCCCTTAGAACCTTAAAAGGACGGGGCTGGTTAACTCTTTCCTGGCATCCCCAGGCGGCTCGGATTGGGATGGAGGACGATCCCCCTCGTACTCCTGACACCTTTACCTTTAGCGATCAACTGCGGCATCAATTAAAGGGTTATGCTCTCACTGCCATCGACCTAATTGCCCCCTGGGAAAGGGTTCTGGATCTCCAGATTGCCCAACGTCCAGGGGAATCTCCTGCTTGGCATTTATATGTGGAAATCATGGGCAAGTACAGCAATGTCATTTTGACCGATGCCCAGCAGCATATTATTACAGTCGCGCACCAAGTTAACGCCAATCAATCTCGTATTCGCACTGTTCAGACGGGCCAACCTTACCAAATTCCCCCCGCTCTGTTGGCAACTGTTCCCAGCCAGACTGAATCCTATCAACGTTGGCAGGAAAGGCTAAGTCTCATTCCTGGCCCGATTCAACAGCAGTGGGTCAAAAATTATCGCGGTTTAAGTCCTCTGGTGGCTCGGACTCTGATTGATTCGGTAGGGATTGATCCTCAACAGTCCACCGCTCGTTTAGAAAATTCTCAGTGGCAAGCTTTATTTATTGCCTGGCAAAATTGGCTAGAGATCCTAGAAAAAGGAACTTTTCAACCCGCCTGGACAAGTACGGGTTATACCGTTTTAGGACAACTGAGGCAAACTGGCCAAATTGATAAAACCATTGCACCCGATGTCCAAACCCTCATTTATCACTATTACCGCGATCGCCTGAGTCTGGAGAATTTTGATCACCTTCGTCACCAACTGTTACAAAAAATTCGTTCTCTTTTAACGAAACTGCAACTTAAAGCCCAAACTTTCCGCGATCGCCTCCAACAATCGGCCCAATCTGATCAATATCGTCAACAGGCAGATTTACTGATGGCTAACTTGCAACAGTGGCAAGCTGGGATGAACAGTATTACCCTCACTGATTTTGACACTGGTGCTCCGGTTACGATTCCCTTGCAGCCGGATAAAAACGCCATTCAAAACGCTCAATGGCTCTATAAACAACAGCAAAAGTTAAAACGGGCGCGATCGGCAGTGTTACCCCTATTAGCCGCTGTTCAGACAGAATTAGCCTATTTAGAACAGGTAGAAGCCAGTTTGCAACAATTAGAGCGTTATACTTGTCCCGAAGATCAACAAGCCTTAGAGGAAATTCGGGAGGAATTGAGCGAACAAAAATACCTTGATCATCCCTATCCCCGTCATCGCTCTAAAACCGTTGATTTTCAACCCTATTGCCAACGCAGTCCCTCTGGTTTTGAAATCTGGATTGGCCGAAACAACCGTCAAAATGATCATCTAACTTTCCGTGTCGCTGGCGATTATGACCTCTGGTTCCATAGCCAGGAAATTGCCGGTAGTCATGTTTTATTGCGTCTCACTCCGGGTGCGATCGCCGATGAAAAAGATTTACAATGTGCGGCGGACTGGGCGGCCTATTACAGTAGAGCTAGGCAGAGCGATCAAGTTCCTGTCGTCTATACGAAGCCCAAATTTGTTTATAAGCCTAAAGGAGCGAAGCCTGGGATGGTCATCTACAAGCAGGAAATCGTTCTCTGGGGAAAACCTCCCGACATACCATCTTACTTAAAAAATCTGGGTTAAGGAAAAAAATTTATTTTTTGTTACAAAAGATCCGTGTTATAGGTTACAATTTCTGATAGAGAAGTCGAAGCGAGTTGGGAAGACGCAGCCCAGATTTTCTCCACGCAACAACAACAACATTGGCAATGGCTGGCGGCGCGATCGTTGGCCATTTGTTTTATGGTGATGTTCTCAACCTGTAGTTCTCTTGTGTAATGGCAGGATATTTTGACGAAATCACACCGTTTTAGCCAATGAGAGATCAAGATATTAACCCAGTTTGACCCAAGAGAGATATTTACGCCAGTAATTTAATTCTAACCCAAGTTTGAAGTGAGCCAAGACGCGCTAAAAACCTCAAGTTCGGGAAACCACACTTAATGGGGTGTTGCGCTGGCCATGCTAAATTGGCTACATTAGCACTCGTGAGGTGAGAGTGCTAAATCTCAATTCTCTTAACTCTCTTATTTTATCTTCATCAGGAGGATGATTATTCATGGCAGCTATCAGCATTACCTTTTCTACCGTTAAACCCTTAGCCGATCGCGTTTTCGTTAAAGTCAGTGCCGCTGAAGAAAAAACGGCTGGTGGTATCTATTTACCCGATAACGCCAAAGAAAAACCCCAGGTGGGTGAAGTTGTCGCGGTTGGCCCTGGCAAACGCAATGATGACGGTAGCCGTTCTCCCTTAGAAGTGGGTGTAGGCGATAAAGTTCTTTATTCTAAGTACGCAGGAACCGACATCAAAGTTGATGGCAATGACTATGTTCTCTTAGCGGAAAAAGATATTCTGGCTTCTGTTCAATAAGCAAACCGTTAAACGAAACTTCGGCGTGCAAGGTAGTTGAACCTACCGGAACTCAGTCTAAGGTTCACTGCAACTAGAGATGAACCTCATCTTTGACTGAAACGCTTTATTCCTTATCCTTTCAATTTGACCAAAAGAGGTACTATTTCCTATGGCTAAGTCCATCATTTATAACGATGAAGCTCGTCGCGCCCTGGAGCGGGGTATCGATATTCTATCAGAAGCAGTTGCTGTCACCCTCGGCCCCAAAGGTCGGAACGTTGTATTAGAGAAAAAATTCGGTGCACCCCAAATCATTAACGATGGGATCACCATTGCGAAAGAAATTGAATTAGACGACCATATTGAAAATACAGGTGTCTCCCTGATTCGTCAGGCTGCTTCTAAAACCAATGATGTCGCTGGAGATGGAACCACCACTGCAACGGTTCTGGCCCATGCCATTGTTAAAGAAGGTCTGCGTAACGTCGCTGCCGGTGCTAACCCGATCGCGATCAAACGTGGGATTGATAAAGCCACTGAATTTTTAGTTGAACGCATTGCTGAACACGCTAAACCCGTTGAAGATTCCAAAGCGATCGCCCAAGTGGGTGCTATCTCTGCGGGTAACGACGAAGAAGTTGGTCAAATGATCGCCAACGCGATGGATAAAGTGGGCAAAGAGGGCGTTATCTCCCTCGAAGAAGGCAAGTCCATGACCACCGAGCTGGAAATCACTGAAGGGATGCGTTTTGACAAGGGTTATATTTCTCCCTACTTCGTGACCGATCCCGAACGCATGGAAGCCACGATGGATGATCCCCTCATCCTGATCACGGACAAGAAAATTAACTTGGTTCAAGATTTAGTTCCCGTCCTCGAACAGGTTGCCCGTCAAGGTAAGCCCTTGGTGATTATTGCGGAAGACATCGAAAAAGAAGCTCTTGCCACTCTCGTGGTTAACCGTTTACGCGGTGTGTTGAATGTAGCGGCGGTTAAGGCTCCTGGATTCGGCGATCGTCGTAAAGCCATGCTCGAAGATATTGCCGTTCTCACTGGCGGTCAAGTAATCAGCGAAGATGCTGGTCTGAAACTGGAAAGCACCAAGGTTGAAAGTCTCGGTAAAGCTCGTCGCATCACCATCACCAAAGACAACACCACCATTGTTGCCGAAGGTAATGAAGCAGGGGTTAAAGCCCGTGTTGAGCAAATCCGTCGTCAAATCGAAGAAACCGAATCTTCCTACGACAAAGAAAAGCTGCAAGAACGTCTGGCTAAATTGGCTGGCGGTGTAGCGGTAATCAAAGTGGGTGCAGCTACCGAAACGGAAATGAAAGACCGTAAACTGCGCTTAGACGATGCAATCAACGCAACCAAAGCGGCTGTAGAAGAAGGGATTGTTCCCGGTGGTGGTACTA
>JAYKJI010000445.1:0-11124 GCA_035285405.1 Snowella sp.
AGCGGGTCGAGTCTTTGAGGATGAGTTAGATTTAGCCTATGCTCTGATGGCCGGCATTGAGAATCGAGCCAGTCAGGGAGGATATTCCGTTTCTCGTTTTTCTTTTAATTAAGTTGACCTACTTATCACAACATGATTATTTTAACCGGAGCTGGGATATCCGTTGCTTCTGGAATTCGTCCCTTTCGTGGTGAAAATGGTTTGTGGAAAGAAATCGATAGATTATGCTGGAGCTAGAACTATACTGATTAATTTAGAGCCAATGGAACCTAGAAACCCCTATTTTCATGAAGAATATCTGGGATTAGCCGAGGAAATTGTACCTTTAATATTTGATATTAAATGACATTTTTCAGAACAAATCGCAAGAACAAAGTGATGTTTTAATTTTCATATTTTGTGATCTCTATTGATGCTTCCATTATTTTTATCTTTACTATTTTAGAAAAAACTTAAATTTCTGAAGTTATTTTTAAAAAATTAGGC
This sequence comes from Snowella sp., assembly GCA_035285405.1. GTDB lineage: Bacteria > Cyanobacteriota > Cyanobacteriia > Cyanobacteriales > Microcystaceae > Woronichinia. Next base: position 487 of record JAYKJI010000445.1, read on the forward strand.
TAGAATAGAACAGCTTGTCTTTATAGACAAATGCACTGTTACTTTCTAAATACCCATGCTATTGACGACTCATAATCCTATTCAAAAAATGCCTATTACCCCGATCTTTAATCCAACGGGGGATGATTCAGTGGCAAACCGCACAATTTGGTTTGGTAATACCACAAATTTGATGCAACTTAATGATGTCCGTTACAATTGGGCAGTTGGTCTATATCAGCAAATGCGTGAAAACTTCTGGATCCCGCAGCGTTTAGATATTACCCAAGACGTTACTGATTATTGGAATTTAACTGATGATGAACGCTATGCTTTTGATGGCATTTTATCCTATCTAACCTTTTTAGATTCTGTCCAAACCTGTAATATTCCCCATCTAAAAAATTCAATTACTGCCCCAGAAATTAGTCTTTGTATGGCAGAACAAATTTCCCAAGAAGGAATGCACAACCAGAGTTATCAGTACATGATTGAAACTATTATTCCAACGGAACGCCGTAATGAAGTCTATGATTTTTGGCGTACTGATAAAGTCTTAAAAGATCGTTGTCAATTTATTGCGGGACTGTATCAAAAGTATGTAGATAATTCGACTCAAGAAAATTACTTTATTGCCCTTTTGGCGGATTATTTACTAGAAGGTTTGTATTTTTACAATGGGTTAAATTAAGGCCCCCTAGCATCGTGAGATGTCAGTGAAAACTCGCCAAATTGCTGGAACCCCCTAAAGCCTTTATGCCAAAGCGAAGTTAGAAATGACAAACGTAATGGAGCGAGAGCAGAAAAAAATTAAGGGATGGATTGAAAGCCGTAAGGGATTTGATCTTAACAATGGGCGATCAGCAGCCAAGCCCCCTTATTGGGAGAAGGTTCAACGAACAGAGGGTGAGTATCTTTTGGGATATTGTCATTCGATTAATAACCTCTATAATGGAAATCTCTCTCCATAAAAGTTGTTTATGAAAGTCGAATTAGGCATTGTTTACCAAATTACAAATCTTAAAAATACTAAGATTTATATTGGCTGTACAACCCAGAACTTTGGTGTAAGAATTTCGCAACATATTCGTAGTATTGGTTCTATTAAAACAGACTTGTACAATGACATGGCGAAAAACATTAAAGATTTTTGTTTCCAGATTATTGAGGATGGTATTCCTTCTTCTGATTTGAAAAAGAGAGAATCCTATTGGATAGAGAAACTTCAATCATCACTCAATGGATACAATCAGGTTGTTGTTAGTGGGAATGAAAGATTGATTAATCATGAAATCTGGGAAATCAGAGATTACATTATGACAACTAATCTTAAGTTTTCTGAGATTGCTGATTACTACAATATTTCGGCTGCACTTGTTGCTGATATTAATCTTGGACGTGCATGGCTAGATGAATCTCTGAATTATCCACTCAGACGGCAGACTGTAAAAAGAAAGCATCTTACAGAGGAAAATATTTATGAGATTTATAATCTACTTCGTGACTCATCGCTGACTTTTAAGCAGATTGCTGAACAATTTGGTTGGTCTAGCGAAGCCGTTTTAAGAAAGATAAACAATGGCACATATAATATCAGTCCTTTACCGAAAGAATCTTATCCCATTAGGGCCGTTGATTCTCGTAAAGGGCAACGCCCGAAAGATAATGGTATGTTCTAGCCCCTACTGAAAAGATGGGTATTCGCGTTATTTACTTTTATAACTTAGCTTCACGGATGTTAATGCCTGGTTCAGCCGACATTTTCAAAATGATCAACCGAGATGAATTAAGTCACGTTCGACTTTACCAAAAACTATTGCCTGAAGCCATGCAAATCTTTACCCATTCTGTTGATCAAATTTATGAAATGTTTGCAGGAGCCGTAGAACAAGAATGTCGTTGGACAAATCATATTGTTGGCAATAACATTTTGGGAATCACCGAAAATAGCACAGAGCAATACACTAAGTATTTAGCCAATATGCGTCTGCGAGCGATCGGGTTAGAACCATTATTTAAAGACTCTAAATATGATAAGAGTCCTTATACTCATTTAGAGCGTTTCTCTGATACAAAAAAAGAAGGTCATACCAAGGCTAATTTCTTTGAGGCAACTGTTACCAGCTATGTCATGTCTTCTGGCGTATCAGGCTGGGACGATATCTAGGAAAGAAGTTTTGATACCAAGTTTCAAAATGTTCGACATACTTGATCTGCTCACTGTAAGGCTTTGACTTTGCTGATCTATGACAAAGGTTTTGAAAAATGGGATGAGATTTTTTTGATGTTGTGGAAAATTTCTGCAACATCATTTTTGTCTCAATGGTGTTCTAAATCTGTGAAAGCACATCTAAATTAGACATCCAAATTCAAGGCGATTGATCAATAATCCAAGGAGAATATCCTACATCACAATAGATTTGGAGAGACAAATCGTTTCTCTTACTAATCTTTTTATTCGAGTTCTCAATGTCAAGGGCTTTCGTTCTATTTTTTGAGTCTTACCCTTACCCACCTTATACAATGCTGGCTCAATATGTTGTTCGTAAATTACTGTTGATGGACTAACCCTCAATACAATTGCTATGTCCCTTATGCCACTACCATTCATGATCATAAAGGTAGATCAGAAAATATCGGCTGGGTCAGCAGCACGAAGTTTACGGGTAGCAATGCCGCCTGAAATTAAACACATCATGATAGTTAAAATCAGGACGGTAATGGCTCGGCCCATGGTCATAAATAATGGTAAATTGGTTGCATTTCGGGTTAAAGCATAGAGACTGACAGCGATCGCTGATCCAGGTAAAAAACCGAGAAAAGCCAGAATGAGAGCTTCTTGAAAAACAACGGTCAATAAATAGGAATCCTGATAACCCATTGCTTTAAGAGTGGCATATTCAGCCGTATGTTCAGCTACATCACCCGATAGAATTTGATAGACGATGACAACTCCAACCACAAAACCGATCGCCGTTCCCATCGTAAAAATAAAACCGATGGAGGTATTTTCAGCCCAATATTGTTTTTCAAAATTAATAAATTCTGCCTTGGTTAAAACCCGGACATCATGAGGCAAATTTTTTTGTAATACTTGGGCCATGACTTGAGGATCGACTCCTGGTTTAAGTTGAATTAAGCCTGCACTAACCTGGGATGGATCACGACTAGTCATAATACGGTGAAAATTAAGGTCACTCGTGATCACATTGCCATCGGCAGCAAAGGAAGCACCGGAGAGAAATAAACCCTTAATATTTAATTTACGTTCCCTGGCTTCGGTGGAAACAGTTTTCCCCTGCTCTAAATTGGCGATCGCGGTTGTATAGTTTCCCCGTGAACCTCGATCAAACAGGAGAATATCAGGCATTTTCAATTTCTCTAGATTTTTTTCCACTTCAGGAATTAAAAAAGCTGTTTTTTTCGGATTAAAGCCTAGTAATAAAATAGAAGTCTTGAGATTGGTTTGAGGATTTTTCCAGTCAACAAAATCCGTATAAAGCGGTTCAGCACTGGTGACTCCTTCAAAACTTAAGGCTTGGTATAGTCGTCGTCGGGGAAAAGTATCTAGACTAACAATATTTCTACCTTGAGGACTAATGAGAACTAAATCCGCATTAATGGTTTGGTGCAATTGGGTATTGCTGTCATACAGCGCAGTCTGAAACCCCAATTGAATAAACATCAACATATCAGCAAAGGCAATTCCTGCCATCGCCACCATCAGACGACTTTTTTCTCGTTTAAGTTGGAGCCAAGCTAGGGGAATATTCCGAAAGATGGGTTGAGTTTTCATTGGCTTCTTTATCTAATTTATGAGGTTTTATCCTCCTCATTTCCCTGAAAAAAGGAGAGAATCAAAAAGTTATCAAATCTTAATCGCAACAGTAACTTCAAGATTAGTAAAAGCTTTGACTTTACGACTACTCATTGGATCCAGTAACACTTTAACCTCAACAACTCGTGCATCGGTGGCCGCCGTGGGATCGGTATTTAAAACCTTATTTTTATAAATTTGTAAGCCAATTTCTTCGACTTGACCGATCGCTTCTCCGGTAAAAGCCTCACTGGTAATCACCGCTTTTTGTCCGATTTTTAGACGTTTGACATCTGTTTCATAGACTTCAGCTACTGCCACCATTGGGTCCGTTTGACCCAGATCCACAATGCCATCATTGCCGACAATTTCTCCGTCCCAGCTATGTACCTTCAGAATTTGGCCATTACGGGGCGATCGCACATAGGCTAAATCTAAATCGGCTTGAGCCTTTTTAACCGCCGCCTGAGCCGCATTGACTTCTGCCTGAGCCGTTTGCACATCAACGGGACGAACTTCCGCTACCTTATCCAAAGTAGAACGAGCTTCATTGATTTGCTGTTGACCTGTGCGTTCAACTCGTTCCAAAGCAGCTTTGGCTTCGTTAATTTGTTGCTGACCCGTGGCTTGAGTACGAACCAAATTAGCTTTGGCTTCTGCTAATTGCTGACGACTGGTTTCTAGGACTAAGCCTTTATTGTCATAGATGGAAGCTGAAACCGCGCCCTCCTCGTTTAATTGCCGATAACGCTGATATTCTGCCTGGGCATTAGCTAATTCTGCCTCTAACTTACGAATAGCGGCTTTTTGCGCTGCCACATCTCCCGCTAACTGTTCCTCTAAACGATTTAAGGTTGCTTGTTGAGTGGCTTTGTCGCCTCGCCATTGAGCTTGTAGGCGTTCAATCGTGGACTGTTGCGCTCCAATTTCTCCTGTTTTGGCCCCCGCTTGCACCTGGGCTAACTTAGCCTGGTTCACTCGTACCTGTTCCTTTGCCTGCTCTAATTCGGCTTGTAGGCGATCGCGGCTATCAAGAATAGCAATAATTTGACCTTTTTTGACTGTATCTCCCTGTTTAACCCGTAATTGGGCAATGCGACTACCACTACTAGAGGCTGCGATTTTAATCACTTCTCCCTTTGGTTCCAATCGGCCTAAGGCGACAACCGTTTTAGCCACCATCATTGGGACCGGAGAAGTAGCCACAGACTTCGATTCACTTTCTTTGGTTTGATTCAGGTTAAAGACGATCAAGCCAGTAGCGGCGATCGTACCTATTACACCAAGGACAATGACTCCCTGCCCTAGAAATTTAGGCAGTATTTTGGTTAAAGGATTTTTGGACGGTTCGATGGACTGCATAGGGTTAGTACCTAAATCACAAGGGCAAGAAGAGTAATAATGTCGGATAATGCTTATGCAAAAAAGTGAATATTAAACTAGGATGACAATAATGTATATTAAACAAAATGTATATGTCAAGGAGAAAATTGAATGGCTCTATCCCACGCACTACTGGCAAGTCTTTTAGTAGATGGCCCCTGTAGTGGCTACGATATGGTGAAACGATTTGATGAAAAAATTAGTTGCTACTGGATGGCTTCCCATCAACAGGTGTACAAGGCGTTGCGTGAATTAGAGTCCCAGGGCTGGGTTAGTTCAGAAACCATTACCCAAACCCGTCGCCCCAACAAAAATATCTACAGCATCACGAGGGATGGAACAGAACAATTAGCTCATTGGGTGCTAACTCCCAGTGAACCAACGACGATTCGTGAAGATTTGATGATTAAAACCCAGGTTGGCTTTCTGGTGCCACGTCCTACCATTATTGAGGAGTTAAAGCGTCGTCACGGCATTCATTTAACTAATTTAGAAGTGCTGAAAACCATTGAACAGCAGGAGTTTCCTGACCTTCCATCCCTTACCATTGAAGCCAAATTTCATTATCTAACTCTGCGACGCGGCCTTCGTTTTGAGTCCGATTGGGTGGCCTGGTGTGAGGAGGCGATCGCTTTGATTGAAACTCATCAATAATGATTTTCTGGCAATCTTTTTTCTGACTATCTTAGCAATAACCATGTTCTGCCAAAAAGTCTAGGCTAATTTCTGTTTCTCGGTTAGCAGATTGATGATAACCCAATAATTTTTCGACATATTTACCTAAAATATCACCTTCTAAATTGACCCAATCCCCCGGTTTTAAATACTGTAAATTGGTTTCATGATAGGTATGAGGAATAACCGCAACGGTAAACCAGTTTCCCTGGCGATCGCCGTTCGCAATGGTTAAACTAATGCCATTAATACTAATACTGCCCTTGGAGACAAGATAACGGGCCAGATAACTTTGCCATTGGGTCTGGAGTTCAGTCGGAGCCGTAAAAGTTAATTCCCAGGCATTATCTGTCGTGATCGCCTGGCTTAAAGCACCGATACCATCCACATGGCCAGTTACAAAATGACCACCGATTTTACCTCCCACTCGTAAGGAAGTTTCAATATTGACATAGCTGGCCTTCTGACTGGCTTGGCCCAAGGTACTGCGATTCAGGGTTTCAGGGGAAACATCAGCAATAAATCCGTCGCTGGTAATGGCTTCTGCGGTTAGACAAACCCCATCCACCGCCACACTATCCCCGATCGCCAAATCCGAGAGAATAGGGGTTGAAATGGCTGAAGAGAGAACAATTTGTAAGCGATTTTGTGGCAGGGAACGTAGTTGTCCTAGACCTTGAATAATGCCTGTAAACACAGTGTTGAGCTTGAATAAGTGGGAGAGATTAAGACAAGAAAAACTAGAGTAATTCGTCCATCAAGGTCATAACTTGTACCGTTGCTGGTGATAATAAAGGTTCTTCAGCCTGTTTTTCTCGATAGCATTTCCACAGATTTTTAATGGCAATTAATTTCAAGCTATTTTCTGCTAACGTGGCCGCGATCGCCGTTGCCCCAGGTAGATAACCCGTTGCCCCTAGATCCATCATGGCAGAGCGTCGTAATTGTAAATCATTGCCCTGTAACGCCGAGATTAGACGTTCCGCATAAACAGCGTTTTGGGTTAACTGATAGAGAGAACGGGCGGCTGCATATTGTACCTTCGGGGAAAAATGGTCTAAAAAGGGTTCGATTAAGGAACGAGCCTCTTGGGCCTGTAGTTCCCCCAATGCCTCTAAAACGGCTTCGTAGGGTTGGGCTAAATGGGGTTTATCGGCAACTTTTTGGGCTGCTTCTAGTCCACCTTTGAGTAACTCAGACAGCGGTGCGATCGCCCTAGAATCCTTGAGTTGAGCCAGGGCATAGGCCGCCGATTCCCGCACATAGTAATCTTCACAGTTTAGGGTCTGAATCAGGTCAGGTACTACCGTGAGATTGCCCAGTTTACCGAGAGCCTTCGCAGCGTTGCGTCGCAAGGGATAGCCCCCATCCGGCGATCGATCTGTTTCATCCTGCAAAGCTTCCAACAGAGCCGTGATCACAATCGGTTCTCTCACCTGAAACCGTCCAATCCACCAAGCCGCATAGTAACGCGCACTGGGATCTTCTTTTTGCTGCAAATTGGCGATCGCTTGGCTGGCCGTATAGGCAGGATTGACTACTTCCAATTCGGTATTCATCGTACTTAACTCATTAACCTTTTACCAATTACGTTCGGCCCAAACCGGATGGGAAAATAAAGAAGCCGCGACTCGTACTCCTCGCAGTTGATTCAAGAGCGGTAAATGTCCCACCGGAGCCGTTAAAGCCCAGATAAAACCATGAGGATACTTTGTCCAACTATTGCCATCCTTCCAGCCGATCTTGGGCCAGAGTTTCACAAAATCCTTACCCAAAGACAACCAGAGTTTACGTTGTACCGAAAAGCCAAATCGTCCTTCCGAATGAACCCACCAGAGCGAATTGATAGTATGCAAATCCACCGCCGAAAATCGCTCAACTTCCGTAAAATATAACCATTTACGTTGAATCGCTCCCGACCCAGCCAATTCACAGAGCTTTTCACGGGTCAGATTATCTGCCAATTCAAATTCCTGACGAGCGAGGGCAACCTGTAGGGGACGATAGTCAATCCGGGCGGAAGATTCAAGAGGAACGACTCCATCGGGATAATACTCCGCTAAAAAGCTCTGAACCTTAGTATCATCCAGAGCATAAAGACTTTGATAAATTTTCCCAATAACGAGATTAGGAACAGGGGGGGAATGGCGAGCTAGATAGTCCAGCAAAACCTGCCATCCTGCTTCTCCCAATGTGGCTAGTTTGGCAATAGACTGAAGCTGATTTTTCTCAGATTCGTTAGACAGTTGACTCGCTAACTGCGAGAGATCGAGAGTGGAGTCTAGCATCGAAGAGGGGAAAGAATCGGTCAAGTTTAGCAATTTAGCAATAATGAGTTGCCATTCATTAATAGTAATGGTTTTTTGGGGATTACTGCGCTCTGTTGGCGGTCATGACTTAAAAAGTACTGCCATTCCAACCCCACATTGATCCCTTGGCATCGTTAAATTCAATATAAATACGATTTTGGGGAACCCCTAGTGTCATATGAATAAGCTCACAGAAGTCTTTACTCATCGCCTTGGTCTGGGTAGGGGACATCGTACCAATATTTTTAATTTCAAGATAGCAAACTGGTTCAAAAGTACCACCAAAGGTCATTTTTGCCTGGGGTTCAAAGCTCGTCATAACATAGGCTTCAGGTTTATTAACGTGTTTAGCCAATTTAGCGGATAGACTTTTGAGTAAGTCGTTGACCTGGGCATCGGAAGCGGCGATCGGCGCAGAGGTTTGAACTTTAATAAGGGGCATAATTTTAGTTATTTTGCGGGTAATTTCCTGGTCATTATTTAGGACAAGACTAAGATTAAAACGTCAATTAGGGGAAGATTTGTGTAAAACCACTCATCATTTTGCCATAATTCCTCAGTACCGAAACATTGTCTATTAGAATTAGTTCGGTACCACCGTCTGCACATTCCAGGCTTCAGGATTGGCTCTAGTGCTGTAGAATCAACGGTTAGGCCAATTAGTTGACCCTAAAGCTTGCCTACCCTAAAAGTTTCAGTTTGTATTGAGTCTTATCCAACATCCCTGGCTCTATCGTTAAACGAATTACCCTGCGTCCCCTATGCAAGCCCTTAAACCCTATTTGAAATATTTATATGTTCCTGGTGTGATTCTGACGGTGGCTGGTGTGGTCGCGGGGATCACGTCCGGTAGTTGGTCGCCGCTTTATCTAGGGTTAATAGCGATCAGTGGCATGATTCTGGTGGCTTGGTTGGGCTGGCTATTGAGCAACTATCCTGGGTTATTCTCTCGTCGTTCCACTCAGGCAGGAACAAATGCGCTAGTCACAACGATCGCCCTATTGGTAATTGTCGGAGCGATTAATTTATTAGCCTTTCGCTATTCAGGCAAGATTGATCTCACGGAAAATCAACTTTTTACCCTCTCGCCTCAAACAGAAACGGTAATTAGTCAATTAAAGCAGCCTGTTAAGGTTTGGATTTTTAGTAGTAATCCGATGGCCAGTGATAAAGATTTACTCAAAAACTATCAGCGTATTAATAATAATTTTTCCTTTGAGTTTGTTAACCCCGATCAGCAACCAGGCTTAGTCAAAGAATTTAAAGTGAAGTCCCAGGGAGATGTGTTTGTTCAGTATGGTGCTAAAAAGCAACTGGCTCAAACCCTGGTTAATTTTAATCACCCCGAACCCCTTTCTGAGATTAAACTCACTAATACTATTGAGAAAATTCAACGCGATCGCCTTCTCAATGTTTATTTTCTCCAGGGTCACGGTGAACATCCTTTAAATAACAGTAAAGAAGGGGTGTCTGATGCAGTCACCAGCCTAGAAAATAAAGGCTTTAAGGTAAATCCCCTTAATTTAGTGGAAAATGCCGGTATTCCAGAAAATGCGAATGCCATTATCATTGCTGGCCCTAAACGGGAAATGCTTAAGCCCGAAGTTCAAGCCCTGAAAACCTACAGCGATCGCGGAGGTAATCTAATGGTCATGGTGGATCCAGAGGTCAATCCAGGCTTAGATCCCCTTTTTCAGACCTGGGGCATCAAACTGGATCCCAGAACCGTCGTTGATTTGTCAGGAGCCGGCAATCTGTTAGGTTTAGGCCCGGCTGCCCCCATTATTACCCAGTACGGAGAACATCCGATTACCAAAGAATTTAACAACGGCATCTCTATTTTTCCCCTCTCTCGCCCGATCGCCACCGTTAAAACGCCCAATGTTCAAGCCGTCACCCTGTTAGAAGCCTCTCCGAAAATGTTAGCCAAAAAAGAGCTAACCGCCGATCTACAATTTGACGAAAAACAAGATCTGCGCGGCCCCTTTGATCTTGGTGTGGCCCTAGAACGCACCGCCATTCCCCCTCAAATCACCCCATCCCCCTCGCCAAACGGTAGTCCTAACCCCAACCTCTCTCCTAACCCCAACCTTTCTCCCAATCCCCATCCCTCTCCCTCTTCCTCACCCAATCCCCAAACCTCTCTATCTCCTAACTCCCAATCCTCCCCCTCCTCAGTTCCCTCAATCTCCCCCAGCCTCCCCCTCCCCCCAGCCTCCCCCTCTCCCACATCCTCACCCTCTCCCAGTCTCCCCATCCCCCCATCTCCCCCAGCTTCCCCTAATCCTCAACCCTCCAAAACCTCTCAAAATCCCTCTCCTCTCAAATTTGTCTCCTATACCCTGGCTCAAACCGCAACCCCCAGCCTAGCCACACCCATTCCCCTAGTCTCCCCATCCCCCATTTCCTCCATCTCCCCCTCACCCAGGCCCCTCCGCACCCCAACCCCCACTGCCGATCGCTCTCCCCAAGCCA
>JAYKJI010000446.1:0-5062 GCA_035285405.1 Snowella sp.
CGTAATTGCCCTTTGTAATTGCTCAGAATTTAGCGGTAAAACAGTGATTAAATTCGCTTCGATTAATTTGCCTAAACCGTGATAATCTTGCTCAAAACATTTCCCCAGAAAATCAATTCGCATCCCCAAAATCAACTTAAATTTATCTTGCGTACTATTTAATAACTCTAATAAACAAGCCAAAAATTGATTGCGTTCCCGTAAATCTTCACAAAGGGTAAAAGTCTCCTCAAACTGGTCAATAATCAGTAAAAACTTAGACTGGGAATTTTTATCAAGATACCCTGCAATTAAACGCTTAAAAGAATCTCCTCCTTTTTGTAAAAGTTCTATTGCTTTATTCGTTTCAGTGACTTCATCCACCACAGAAAGATTAGCATCAACAAATAATTTAGCTAAAGATTGTAACGGGTGAGCCGTCGGCACAATAATTTTTAGACTCCAATGCCGTGAACCACTGAGCCGTTGACCTTGCATCAATTCATAGATTAAACCTGCTCGTAATACCGAAGATTTACCACTCCCCGAAGCCCCTAAAATCGCCAGAAAATCATCCTGTCTAACGCGATCAAGTAATTGATTAATCAAATCTTCTCGTCCGAAAAAATAATCCGCATCGGCAATGTCGAAATAACGCAAACCTTTGTAGGGGCATTTGTCAGAATGGGGAAGATTGGGAGGAGTGGGAGGATTGGGAGGGGTGGGGGGAATAATGGCTCTGGTGAGAATAATCGGTTCTCCAAAATTGCTGTAAATCGGACGTTGTGTACTATTACCAAGCTGTTGATCGAGATAATCCACCAAACCAAAATTGGTAATACTGGCCTGTCGTTGGGGGTCTAACCCTTGCAAGAGAGCCTGAGTCAAGACACTGTAGTCTGAATCTAAACTCACCTGCGCCGCCTCAAATTCTCTCGAAGCCGCAATAAAACACCGATCCCTGGCTAAACCGCGATCGCCTGGATTCGCTTCATTAAAATTAAACAATTCCCCACTGTGACAACAATCCAGTAAAACAATTTGCTGTTTAATCGGACTCGCTTCTAATAATTCCCGCAGCCAACGTAATGACAAACCCCAAAAGCTTTTTTGCGGATCACAATCACTACTGGCAAGAAATCCTTCTGAAACGCCGCGTTTTTTCCGTAAACCATGACCCGAAAAATAAAATAAGGCCGTATCTGGAATACTGCGACCTTCGGGCATAAATAGCTTTTCTAAGGCTTTTTCTAAGTTGTCTAACCCTAATTCTAATCCTTGAGCAACGTAGGGCTGTCCTGCTGGACTAATCGCCTCTGGTAATCGCGTCACCCGAAAATCACCGTACTGTTCCAATAAAACCGCGATCGCCTCTGCATCCAGCGCAGGAGAGTTCAAATTAGGCAAAGCTGAATATTGATAAGTATTAATGCCGACAACAAGCGCATCTCTAGCCATATTTTTTCCAGCAAATTAAACCCATTTTATAAGAACAATAAGATTTTGAGACATTACTCTCCTTTCTTCTCCCCCTTTTTAAGGAGGGCTGGGGGGGGATCAAGTCACAGTAAGGCTTTTACCGTTTTTTAAATAATGGATAGCTAACAAAGGAGGACTTTCCTAAATTTGCGATCGCCTATATTTAAGAAATAGCTCTTAAAAAGTTAGGATCAAGTATTTGCTCAATGGTATAAGGACAATGCTCAGGAAAAAGATTGAGAGCTTTGTTGGTTTCCTCGGCGGCATCCCGACGCGCACGACGATAGTATTTTTCAAGCCATTCTGGATCAAACAAAAACCGTTGTAAACTCGGAGTATCCTCCAAACAATCTTGAATTTTATTGCGACAGTGATTGAGCGTTTGATTCCAACTAGATGTTCTTTTTTCAGGTTGATATTCACATTTGAGTAGGTGCATAATTAACACCTGTAAATAACTACCGATTTCTCGTTGTTCACTGCGCCCCAAAGTCTCTAATTCCTCCACTAAATTGTCAATATCTAACGCGGCCCAATGACCTTTTTGCAAAGACTGGATTTGCACTTGTATCCATTGCCAGTAATCTTGATTGTAAAGTGTGCCGTGACCCATCCGCGATCGCCTCAATTCATCTAACTACGACTATAGATTCCGAGATTTTATCATAATTGTGCAAATTTGTTCTATAATTCTAGCAAAACTTAATCCTTATCAAAATAATCCCATGACCCAACTAACTCCTATTCAACTTGAAGATGACACTGTTATCTACCTAGAAACCCAAACCAATATTGAAGTAGAAAGCCAACCAGTTTCCTCTAAAGAGGCTACCAGAGAATTCACTAGGGGAGATTTGGGTAAAGTGGATAAGGGATTAGGCGATATTTTAAACAAAGAAATTAATCTTTCTCCCCAACAATCTTTTAAAAATATAGAGGGAACCATTCGCGCCTATACCAATCATACTCTTAACGCTTTTAAAAATATTGCCGATGCTAACATTAATAAAGTGACCCTCGAATTTGGTATTAAAATTGGCGGAAAAGCCGGCATCCCCTACGTCACCGAAGGCACGGCCGAAAGTAATCTTAAAATTACGGTTGAATGTTCCTTTCCCTCTGATCAAAAATGAACGGCGATCGCCATCAATGACAATTACAAGTAAAATAAAACTAGCTCTTTTTTTATGCCATGTTAGAAGTTCTTACCCAGAGTCATCCCCTACTCACTGCCGTTTCACTAACCGTAAAAGAACACGAAATTTCTGACCATCAATCCCTAATTGATAACTTGATTACTACGGCTAAAAAACGCAACAGTGTCGGTATTGCTGCTCCTCAGGTGGGTCAATCTGTGCGATTATTTATTGTGGCTTATCGTCCCAAGCTCGTTATCCCCAGGCTCCTTTGATGGAACCAACGGCCATGATTAATCCTAAAATTCTGGCTCATTCTGATAATTTAGTTAAGGATTGGGTAGGCTGTTTAAGTGTCCCTGGTTGGGGTGCTTTAGTGCCCCGTTATCAAACGATTGAAGTGGAATACCGCGATCGCACTGACGGTGAATATGGTAACGGGATCAGTCATTTTTTAATCTCCTGGCTGAAATTAACTGGTCTCATTATAGCAATCAAAATTATGCTTTAATTTTTAGGATTAAATAAAGAATTAGAGCCAATAATAGATGACCCATCAAGCAATTCAATCAAGGAATATTTGGGAAAGTATCACAGGAGTGGCGATCGCGTTTTAAAAAGTTTGAGAAGGGCGATCGCTGTGTTTGTCAAGACATTCTTGCTTTAGTACGCAAAGCACTAAGTAATTACGGTAAAGACCTTTTCTCTCGATCCAATGGGGCTGTATCATTGATCGCGGTAAGTTTAACGATACGATAGAAATATTTGCCACCCTATAACGATTAACTGCCCAGACGAGAATGGACATCAAAAACGGTTTTATTGAGACAGTCGGGAATACCCCTCTCATTCGTTTAAATAGCGTTAGTGACGAAACAGGCTGTGAAATCCTCGGAAAGGCAGAATTTCTGAACCCAGGCGGTTCGGTCAAGGATCGGGCTGCCTTGGAAATCATTGAAGATGCGGAACGTCAGGGCATTTTAAAACCAGGGGGAACCGTTGTAGAAGGAACGGCGGGCAATACAGGTATTGGATTAGCCCACATCTGTAATGCCAAGGGCTATAAATGCCTAATTGTGATTCCCGATACCCAATCAGTGGAAAAAATTGAACTATTGCGTACCCTAGGGGCGGAAGTAAGAACAGTACCAGCCGTACCCTACCGTGACCCCAATAATTACGTCAAACTTTCGGGACGGATTGCGGCGGAGTTAGACAATGCTATCTGGGCTAATCAGTTTGATAATCTGGCTAATCGTCAGGCTCACTACAAAACAACGGCTCCTGAAATTTGGCAACAAACCGATGGTAAGGTAGATGCCTGGGTGGCTTCGACGGGAACAGGGGGAACCTATGCAGGAGTAGCTCTATACCTCAAGGAAAAAAATCCTCAGATTAAGTGTGTGGTGGCCGATCCCTTGGGAAGTGGTCTCTATAGCTACATCAAAACGGGAGAAATTAAAATTGAGGGCAATTCCATTACGGAGGGCATTGGCAATAGTCGCATTACCGCTAATATGCAGGATGTTCCCATTGATGATGCGCTACAAATCGATGATCCTGAAGCGTTGCGAGTGGTTTATCAACTATTACGTCAGGATGGCTTGTTCATGGGCGGTTCGGTGGGGATTAATGTGGGGGCGGCGATCGCCTTGGCCAAGGAAATGGGGCCAGGCCATACCATTGTTACTATTTTGTGCGATGGTGGAGCGCGTTACCAATCCCGAATTTATAATGCAGAATGGTTAGCCACCAAGGGATTAAGTTTGCCCCCAGGCTAAATTTTTCTTGTCAAGGCTCCTGAGAACAGACTTCTCAGCCCTAAAACCCGTAAACTGGTCACTATCGGCTTCTATTTAGTCGCGGAGGATTTAGCTTGGACGATACCTATCAAATTTATGTCAATCGGGTTGCTC
Organism: Snowella sp.; assembly: GCA_035285405.1. Lineage (GTDB taxonomy): Bacteria > Cyanobacteriota > Cyanobacteriia > Cyanobacteriales > Microcystaceae > Woronichinia. The sequence continues at coordinate 4,511 of JAYKJI010000446.1, forward strand.
GCCTAACCCTGACCACCACCTATCACAGTCAACTCCTCAATATTCAACCGTCTCCGAAGTTTGAGCAAGGTCAGCCGGTTCCTTTTCCTGGTTGTAGTGTGATCACTCCGCCTGGGGAAGAAGATACAGATAATTTTTCCCTTTACGAACAGTTAACGGAAATTCAACAAAAACTCAAAGCTGTCTTTGGTTCTTGTCTATGCTCCCTTCCACCTCAAAGTTTTCATCTCACCCTGGCCGATCTCATTTGGGATACAAAATACCAGGAAGCGATCGCTGAAAATCCCCAATTTAACCAACAACTTAAAAGTTCTATCCAAAAAAGTTTTAATAACTATAAATCACCTGGCAATAACACCGGCATCATCGAGTGGCAAATTTTAGGAATATTAGTCCTGCCCCGTGCCTTAGCGATCGCCCTAGTGCCCAAAACCGAGATCGACTATCCTCCCATTTGGGAATTACGACGTTCCCTCTATCAAAATCCTAGTTTGATGGCTTTGGGAATTGAGCAACAATATCATTTTACCGCCCATATTACTCTGGGCTATT
>JAYKJI010000447.1:0-17460 GCA_035285405.1 Snowella sp.
GCAGGGTTGCTTGATTCGGTTGCGGTCAGAGGTGACGGCGTTGTTTCCGAAACGATAGGGGAAAGATCGTCCGCGATCGCTAAGTCGGTCTGCAACATTACAGTAGGCAATACCAATACCAAACTACCCAGAATTAGGGGAAAAGTCTTAACAGTTTTTACTAATAAATTTTTCATTAACTCTCTCCTCACACAATCTAAAAAAAAGGGGATGAGTTTATTACAATGCTCTTCCCAGTCAAATTTTCTTAGCTTCAATAATCAGTCCGTTTACTGTTTAAATTCAGTAACATTTCCTTTGCTGTCGGTATTACAATAGCCTTCAGTTTTTTTGCCATCTCTTGTGACCGTCCAATTAAAACTTAAACCATTTTTTTTGATGTCTTCTACAGTAATGTCATCAATGGATAAAGTCGCTCCCAAGGAAACACTAACGTCCGACATCGGAACACTGAATTGATCCACCGCTTTCATTTTGCAATTTGCCCCTCCCTTCTGTACCATACCCTTGACAGTTTCAGCAAAGGCTGATTGAGGAGCGAGACCCAAACTTAGCGAAAACAGGACAAAAGCCGTGATTGTGCCTGGTATTAAATTTTTCATGATGTTACCCATCCTGATACTTACGAATTAGATTAAAGGAAAAATTGTTGAAGGTTCTATGAACCGTATAGTCACTAGTCTATGATGATTGCCGGTTGGGGGCTATCCTTTTCACGACAATTCAACTCAATTTTTGTCGCATTTTGGACAAAATAACGATATAAAGGGTTTACGGGCCGTTTTCCCATCTTGCTCCTGTCCTTTAATCAATTTCAATGAATACTGAGTTATTGCTTCCTTTAGATCGAACTCCCCTGCTTGAAAGTTATAATTATGAAGAAGCAGAAATGATGTTGACACAGTTAATTGGCCCTTGTAAAAGTGAATTTTTAGAACCTCATTCCTATTTTTTAACTCGTTATTATTATGCCCCATTTTATCAGTCATCAATGGTTTATTTGCAGTGGCAGGGAGCGCAAAAATTAACCCGAAATCAACCGGATGAACTCTATGTTTTTTATTTACCAATAGAGGGTATTATTCGAGAAAAAATTAACCAATTAGAACCTACATTATCTTCTGACAAAGTGGCCCATTTTTTTACTCCTCAACAAAATTTAGTCGGTGAGATTAGTTCTCAAGGTCAAGGTATTTCTATCTGTATTCTTCGTCAAAGATTACAACAAGAAATGGCTAAATTATTAAATAATTCGGTCAATTCATTAATTTCTTTTCAGCCCGAAGTCGATCTAACTAGTGCCTTTGGTAAAAGTCTCAAGGAACTTATTTTATTTTCTTGGCAAGCTACGGCCCAAAATTCTCTTTTTTTACCACAATTAGAACAAACTTTATTGACGGGATTACTGCAATATCATCCCCATAATTACTCTGCGGCTCTTCAAAGAAAGGAGGGAATGCTAGGCGATCGCCAGGTCTATCTCGCGCAGGAATTTATGAAAGCGAATTTACAAAAATCGATTAGTTTAGGGGATATTGCTTCAGCGATCGGAGTGAGTGGGCGATCATTACAGCGATCTTTTGCTAAGTATTGTGGTTGTTCTCCTATTCAATTTCTACGACAGGCACGATTAGATGCTTTACATCAGGAATTAAGCGAGGGAATCCCCCTGCTAGGAATTAGTGATTTAATGTTCAAATATCAGTTTAGTCATTTGGGGCGATGTAGCCAAAGTTATTACCAACGCTTCGGAGAATTACCTTCGGAAACTGTTCATAAAAATAGGGTTAATTAGAGAGCACTTTAGCGATCGCTGAAGATCAGACTTTTAGTTCTCAATTTAGCTCTCCTGAGTGATATCGTCACTAAAACATAGTCACTAACAATACAAAACGTTCTTGTTCAACCATCTGATGCGTTAATGCCAGGCGGATTTTGTTGCAACTCTTAACATAAAAGATAATAATTCTCGTTTAATCCCTTGTTAAAGCTTGTTAAACTAGAATTTTAGTCTCGTTTTTAACGGCGAGCGGTCTGCATCAAGAAAAAATAAAGATAAACAAGCTATGGTAACAACGCTCCAAAAGCCTGAATATGACGAAATCCGTCAGGGTGTAAAGGTTCCTGCCAAGGAGACCATCCTAACCCCCCGTTTTTACACCACCGACTTTGACGCGATGGCGAAAATGGATATCTCGATCAATGAAGACGAGCTAGATGCCATCATTCAAGAGTTTCGAGTTGATTATAATCGCCATCATTTCGTGCGAGACGAGCAATTTCAGCAATCCTGGGATCATATTGATGGCAAAACCCGCAGCTTGTTCATCGAATTTCTTGAACGTTCCTGTACGGCTGAATTTTCGGGCTTTCTCCTTTACAAGGAATTGAGCCGCAAACTCAAAGACATCAATCCTGTCTTGGCAGAGGGATTCCAACTCATGTCCCGCGATGAAGCCCGTCATGCTGGGTTTCTCAATAAAGCCATGACCGATTTTGATCTATCTTTAGATCTCGGCTTTTTAACCCGCTCGCGTAGCTATACTTATTTTGAACCTGAGTTTATTTTCTACGCAACTTACCTATCCGAGAAAATTGGCTACTGGCGTTATATCACCATTTATCGTCATCTCGAAGCCCATCCTGAAGATCGGGTCTATCCCATCTTTAACTTTTTTGAGAATTGGTGTCAAGACGAAAATCGTCATGGGGATTTCTTTGATGCCGTAATGCGGGCCAAGCCTCAAATGCTAGATCAACCCCAAACCTGGTGGCAAAAGTTAACCGCTTTTCCCCGTTCTTTTTCCCAAAAGGCTTGGAGTCGTTATTTCATGGTGACGCTGGTTTCGCCAGTACTCTGGTGTCGTTTCTTTCTACTGTCAGTTTTTGCCACCATGTATCTTAACGATACGCAACGGGCTGATTTTTATGCGTCTATTGGCTTAGAAGCACGACAGTACGATAAAGAGGTGATTGCGAAAACAAACGAAACAGCCGGTCGGGTATTCCCAGTTATTTTGGATGTTGATCATCCTGAATTTTATGCTCGTTTGGAAACCTGCGTAAGTAATAATGAAAAATTACGGGCGATCGATGCGTCTAATCAACCTGCCTGGTTAAAGGGATTACAGAAATTCCCCATTTTTCTATCGAATGCCTGGCAATTCTTGAAACTTTACTTGATTAAGCCCATTCCTTCTGAGGAGTTAGCTCGTTCCTTTGGTTTCTAAGATTATCACCACAAATCTAATGAGTTTTGATGGCTTCCGTTGCTGAATGGGTGGCGGAAGTTTTTTCTTTAAACAGGTGTGCGATCGCCGACAGACAGACGAGTACGGGTTAAACGAGGTTTGTTGGTTGCCGGTTGATCTTCTGATTGTTCTAAACAAAGCAGAGGAATTGGTTTACTGTTTTCGTCCCAGCTAAGGTTCGCTAAACTGCCTTGAATGGAAGGATGCCAACGATGCTGCTGAATACTATGAGCTAAAAACACTTCAATACATTCCACAATTTGCTTTACCGTTGCCGAACTAGATTGAATCGGCAGTTTACTCAGTTTAAGTTGAAAGCGAAATAAAACGCCGGAATGCCACTTTTCCTCTGCCCCTTCAATATCGTAAATAATCTCAAATGTCTCATCGACCTGTAGATTGCTATTACTCACTTTTCCTCCTAAGGTAGGTCGTAGAGAAGCACTAATTAAGTTCGTTACCTGGTTTTGAATCTGGTTAATCACAATATAGTGAAAAACCTCTTCATCCATTCTCATGCGAATATAATCTAGGCTAATACGGCGAGCATAAAGCAGATCGGGAAGACTTTCCCAACGCTGACAACCTTCAATCGCTAGATCGAGTTGTTGCTGAAGTGCCTGATTTTGAGCGATCGCCGACTCTAAGGCCCGTTGTTTTTTCTGACACTGTAATTTGCACCAAAGACCGACAACAATCAATACTCCCCCCAATCCAAAAGAAGAAAACATCCAGGGGGAAGCCGGCACGGCAGAGTTAGCAGTAACAGAATAGTCTGAAAAAGAAGGATCAAGGGTTTCCGCTAAAATAGGCGTAGAGGAGACAAGGTGAGCAGCCATAGGCTAAGCAACAAGGTGACAGTTCTCAATTCCAATATGCCCATATTTTTTTAGAAAATGATTAAATACTCCAGATTTTTTTTATTGTCAAGGTCTTTATGCCTAATATCCTGTATCTTTACAGACAATCTTCAGAACAGTTTTCCTAATTTAGTCGCCAGTCAACTCTTGAATAAAACTAGACTTCAGCCTTTAGGCTTGTTGCTTTCCCTGATCATCGCGATCGCCCTGCCCACTGCTGATAGCCAAGCAGCATCTGTGCATCCTTCCCCTTCTCCCCAAACAACTTCTAAGACTCAACCCTCTCCTTCCCCTGCCCTGCTACAGGCCACGATTCAAGATCTGGCTCGACGTACTAAAATTCCCGTTAAGCAAATTCAAGTGAAATCGGCCACAGCCAAAACCTGGCCCAATGGTTGTTTGGGACTGGCTCGTAAGGAGGAGATATGTACTCAGATGTTAGTTTCTGGTTGGCAAATTGTTCTAGGACATGGCCAACATACCTGGCGTTATCGGACTGATCAAACGGGTAAAAATTTAAGGTTAGAATCTTAGTCTTGAAACCTTCTGTTCTTTTCACTTGTTTTCAATTTGTTTTAACTGTTCTTCATAAAAATAATAATGCTGCATAGCTTTATTCCATCCCATCGTTTTTTTCCCTATTTAACCTGGACAGAAATTCGAGATTTACCCGATAAAACCAATACTGTCATCATCCAACCCCTGGGGGCGATCGAACAGCATGGCCCTCACTTGCCGTTGGTCGTGGATGCGGCCCTTAATTTAGGAGTATTAGGTAAAGCTTTGAAAGACTTAGATCAACAAATTCCGGCCTATAGTCTTCCTTGTTTGTACTATGGCAAGTCTAATGAACATTGGGGTTTTCCAGGCACGATCGCTCTTTCCGCGCAAACGATGTTGTCGATGTTAGGGGAAATAGCCGATAGTCTCTACGTGGCTGGTTTTCGGAAATGGATTCTCTTGAATGGTCACGGTGGCCAGCCCCAGGTCTTAGAAATTGCAGCACGAGACATACACCAAAAATACCCCGATTTTTTGGTTTTCCCCCTCTTTCTCTGGCGAGTTCCTAACCTAGCGGCGGAATTATTAACACCCATGGAATCAGAATTGGGTATCCATGCTGGTGATGCCGAAACCAGTTTGATGCTGTCTCTATTACCCGATCAGGTCAGAATGGAGAAAGCGATCAAGGAATATCCTCAGAATTTGCCCTCCCATAGTTGCTTGTCAATGGAAGGGAAGTTGCCCTTTGCCTGGTTAACCCAGGAACTGAGTCAAAGTGGTGTTATGGGGGATGCGACCACGGCAACCAAAGAAAAAGGCGATCACCTCTTAGCGTCCCTGGCTCAGAGTTGGCAACAAGTGATTAAGGATGTTTATGAATTTCGGCAACCGACTTTATCCTAAAAGTTAGGATTAGAAGACATTATCTGGCAAATATCACTTCGGCTCTACCGTCTCTGTTGACTCAACTTAATCTAGCTATTCAGGGCCTAGAAAATGGCAATCTTCCTATTCTCCTCAGACCATTGGCGATCGCTTTCTAATTTCAATATTAAGGGTTAATTTGTGATTAAATACCTGTTCAATATTTATCATAATCTTACAAACTATACTATAAGAGGTTCAAATGGTTGTTGCAATGCCAGGGGCACACTCCGTAACTCCTAAACCCATCACTGCTGAAGAATACCTTGCCAAGGAAGAATTGGCCGAGGAAAAAAGCGAATTTATTAATGGAGAGATTATCCAAATGGCGGGAGCATCGGCAAATCATAATCGTTTGGCAGTCAATCTTAGTCGTCTTTTGCCCTTAGAGGTGAATGATCACAGTTATGAGATTTTCCTGAGTGATATGAAGCTCTGGCCACCTCATTTTAAGAACTATTTTTACCCCGATGTGATGGTAATTAAGGGCGAACCTTGCTTTACGGATGTGAAACAAACGGCGGTTACAAATCCTTGTTTCATTGCAGAGATATTATCAGCTTCAACGGAAGGATTTGATAAGAATCAGAAGTTTAGTTTTTATCGTACTATTCCAGAATTACAAGAATATCTCTTAATTGACCAGTCAGCTTATCGCGTGGAATTATATCGTAAAGTCGGCGATCGCCAATGGTTATTAACAGAATTATGCGGTCAAGCAGAAGTCATTAGGTTAGAATCGGTAGCAGTAGAAATTACCCTAGCTGATTTGTATAAACGGGTAAATTTTATTGAAACTTTTCAGCCTTAAGTTTTAGCATGGCTACCTATCACTGGAATTGGTTAATTTTCTTTGAAGAGGTCGCAACGGGCGGCGAGAAATATTATCAATGGCTGCTGGCGGGACTCGGTTGGACTGTCGCCACTTCTCTCAGTGCCTGGCTTTTGGCTCTTATTCTGGGAACCGCGATCGGGATTATTCGCACCACGCCGCTCAAAGGATTGCTGATACTCGCAGAGGCCTATGTGGAACTCTTTCGCAACATTCCTCTGATCGTGCAAATGTTTTTGTGGTTCTTTGTACTACCGGATATTCTGCCCGACCGTTTGGGAAATTGGATGAAACAGGATATGCCCCTACCCGAATTTTCGACAGCAGTGCTGAGTTTGGCTTTTTTTACCTCAGCGCGTATTGCAGAACAAGTAAAAGCCGGAATTTTATCCCTGCCGACAGGTCAAAAAGGAGCCGGATTAGCGATCGGGTTTACCCTACCCCAGGTCTATCGTTATGTTTTGTTGCCTGTTGCTTTTCGGATTATGATTCCCCCACTAACCAGCGAGTTTATGAATATTTTTAAAAATTCTTCGGTGGCTCTAACCATTGGTATGCTAGAACTGACCGCAGTGGCTAAACAGATGAATGAATATACCTTTCAAGGCTTTGAAATTTTTACGGTGGTGACGCTACTCTATATTGCGATCGCCTTAATAGCCAATCGTTTCATGGCTTGGATTGAAAACAAGGTGAGAATTCCAGGCTATTCCCAGGGGCATTAAATACCAATGAATGATTTTGATTTTGAAGTCATTACGCGATCGCTGCCCTATCTCTGGAAGGGAATGCAATATACCCTCGCCTTAACCCTAACTGCTATGGCCGGGGGCGTGATTTTTGGCTCTCTATTAGCCCTCGCTAGACTGTCAGGAATAAGAATATTAGAGAGGAGCGCGAGTTTGTATGTTAACCTCATGCGTTCCATTCCTTTGGTATTAGTGATCTTTTGGTTTTATTTTCTTGTCCCCTTACTCGCTCAATGGTTAACTGGTGCCGAAAATCCCATCCCCGTTGGCCCAGATCAAACCGCACTCATTAGTTTTACCTTGTTTGAAGTTGCCTACTATTGTGAGATTATTCGCGCTGGCATTCAATCTATTCCTAATGGTCAAACGGCGGCGGCAAAAGCGATCGGTTTTACCTATCCTCAACAAATGCTTTATGTAATTTTACCCCAGGCTTTTCGGAATATGTTGCCAGTCCTGTTAACTCAAACTATTGTCTTATTTCAGGATACCTCTCTGGTTTATGTCATCTCAGGCACGGACTTTTTAGGAGCCGCCTCGAAAGTGGCTCAACGGGATAGTCGGTTGGTGGAAATGTATAGTTTTGTCGCAGTCGTTTACTTTATCATCAGTTTTACTTTATCTAAATGGGTTAAGCATTTCCAACAAAAAATAAGCTTAACTCGGTAGTCTTAACAACAAAATGGGGATGGACTGGGTTTAATTTCGCGACCATTAACCCTGACCAGCAAGATACTTGAGCATAAATACTCAAGAGCAAAAACACTAAGTATTTTGAGGGGTAGAAATGTCTAGAAATATGTCTAAGTTATCTTGGCAAAAAGAAAGTTTTACGTTACTATTGTCCAGCCTTATTATTTAGGGCTTGACTTAAAAACGCCTCAAAAGTACTTTGCTTAGCAGTTATTTGGTTGTATTATCCAGACTTATTTTGTACAGCGCAGAATCATCCTCATGATTGAGCAATCCCTTTTCAAGTTAATGGCGTGATGATTAATATTATGACTTCTCTTCCTCGCTCCTCAGTGTCTTCTGCTCCATCTCTTAACAGCCATTTAACGGCCGATCTAACGCCGGTGCTTGCTCTCAAGGAACTGGTGGCTAGTCTATATCGGGAACAAAATAAGATCCAAAATCTGTTAAGTTCCCTTGGATTTGCGCTTCGTAGTTTCAATAATCTTAATCAGTTTTTAGAATTGACCCCCTTGATGGCTGCTAGGGTCACCGATGCTGATGGTAGTGCTTTAATTTTATTTAAAGGGGCAAACAAAATCTCTCTCGAACAAATTCATGGTCAAGTTCAACGGTTAACACGAGAGATTCGACGGGCTATAGAAGAAGTACTACAGACTTATAATGTGATCAGCGATGAGCGACTAACTTTTAAGCATCCTAGTAGCTTAGATGAGCAACTTCGTTTAGCCCTGGGTTCCACTATTCGCCTTTATAGCACACCAATTTTAGTCAAAAATGAGGAACGGGGCCGGCTCTATGTTTTTAGCGAAGATACCCAATATATTTGGACACAGACTCGCCGTAAACTCTTGCAATTAGTAGCAGATCAAACCGCAGTGGCGATCGCCAATAGTGAATTAGCGTCGGAGTTAAGATCAAAGGAACGGCAAGATCGGGAACTGGAAATTGCTTCGGAAATCCAAGAACGATTACTACCGCGTCAATGTCCGCAGATTGCCGGAGTGGAGTTGGCCGCTCGTTGTCAGACGGCCAATCGGGTGGGTGGAGATTACTATGACTTTATTCCTACCAATTACGATCAGTTGCGTCATGATAACTGGCAGGACATGGATAGTACAAAGGTCGTACCCTGGAGCATTGTGATTGGAGATGTGATGGGGAAAGGGGTTCCCGCCGGTTTAATTATGACCATGACTAGGGGGATGTTACGGGCTGAAGTTTTGAATAGGCACAGTCCCGCTCAGATTTTGCAGCATCTCAATCGGGTCATGTATGCAGATTTAGATAATTCCCATCGCTTTGTTACGCTGTTTTATTCTGAGTATGATCCTCAAACCAGGTTACTGTCCTATAGCAATGCGGCCCATAATCCACCACTTCTTTGGCGATCGCAAAACCAGGGCCTTGAGCCGTTAGATACCGAAGGGGCCTTGATTGGTTTGGATATCCTTTCGGATTATGAGGATGCCCAAGTCTTGTTACAACGAGGAGATGTCTTGCTGTACTACACGGACGGTTTAACGGATGCGGTCAATGGCAACGGCGATCGCTTTGATGAAAAAAACCTACGGCGAATTTACCGGGAAGCTTGTTTGCAGTATCACCATCCTGAGGAAATCCTGGACTATATCTTTACTCAAGTGCAGCAATTTATTGGGTCAGGAAATAATCATCAAGATGATATGACCTTGGTCGTTATGCGGGTAAAATCATGGTCGTAGGGTTTTTTACGGAGTTCAGTGATATGGTTCTTTTTGATAGTTCGATTTTGAGTGTTAGTGGTTTGGTCGGGATGGGAGACCATTCTTCCTGGAGCTTGATGACCGATCAGGTAATGGATGGTATTACTTTCCTCGCTCAAAATATCGGCGAAATCAAAAAAATTGATATCATTGGTGATTTTCAAAAGTCCTTCAAGCATTTTATTGAATCCGGTCAAGTATGGGCCCTGGGAATTGGCATTGTGTTAGGTTGGATTTTCCATAGTTTTCTGGGTTCTTAGGGAAGACTGGACGACTAGGAGACTGGAAAACCGGCTCAATCTTGCCGAAGAAAAGCAAACTAGTGTTAAGACTTAATAAATTTTCCTAACGTTACTCTCACAAATCTAATTATTACTTAAACGAAAAAGGTTAAGGCTTACTGTGACAACTGCAAAAAAAACCTGGAGCGATCGCTTTGAAGGCTCATTACATCCTTCTATTGTTTTGTTTAATGCCAGTATTGGCTTTGATATTGAGTTAATTGAATATGATTTAACCGGTTCCATTGCCCATGCCAAAATGTTAGCCCACACGGGGATTATTTCGAGTGAAGAGGCAGAGCAGTTAGCCAAAGGATTAGAACAAATTCGTCAAGAATATCGAGAAGGCAATTTTAATCCCGGCGTTGATCAGGAAGATGTACATTTTGCTGTAGAGCGACGGCTGACGGAACTTGTCGGCGATGTGGGTAAAAAACTACATACGGCTCGCTCCCGTAATGATCAAGTGGGAACAGATATTCGGCTTTACCTCAGAGAACAAATCGATCAGATTCGGGTCAAACTACGGGATTTTCAGCAAGTCTTGGTCACATTAGCCGCTGCCCATGTGGAAACCTTAATTCCTGGCTATACCCATTTACAACGAGCCCAACCGGTCAGTCTAGCCCATCATTTACTGGCCTATTTCCAAATGGCCCAACGGGATTGGCAACGCTTAGGAGAAATTCGCGCTCGTACTAATGTTTCTCCCCTGGGGTCAGGAGCTTTAGCCGGAACCACTTTTCCCATCGATCGCCATTTCAGTGCCAACTTACTGGGGTTTGAAGGGGTCTATGCCAATAGTTTGGATGGGGTCAGCGATCGCGACTTTGCCATTGAATTTCTGAATGCGGCTAGTTTAATCATGGTACATCTCAGTCGATTAAGCGAAGAAATGATTCTTTGGGCCTCCCAGGAATTTAGTTTTATTAGCCTCACCGACAGTTGCGCTACGGGGTCAAGTATTATGCCCCAAAAGAAAAATCCCGATGTTCCTGAACTTATCAGGGGAAAGGCCGGACGGGTGATTGGTCATCTACAAGGTATGTTGGTTTTAATGAAGGGTTTGCCTCTAGCCTATAACAAGGACTTACAGGAGGACAAAGAAGCCCTGTTTGATGCCGTCAAGACTGTCTTAATCTCCCTCGAAGCCATGACCATTCTGTTAGAAGAAGGGATTATCTTCCGTCAAGAAAGATTGGCTCAAGCCGTTGCTGAAGACTTTTCCAATGCCACCGATGTGGCCGATTATTTGGCGGCTAAAGGAGTTCCTTTCCGTGAAGCCTATAATTTGGTGGGTAAAGTGGTTAAAACCAGTCTCGCGGCTGGAAAATTACTCAAAGATCTCACGCTAGAGGAATGGCAAGAACTTCATCCCGCTTTTGAAACCGATATCTATGCCGCGATCGCCCCTCAACAGGTGGTAGCTGCCCGCAATAGTTACGGTGGAACGGGTTTTGAACAGGTTAAAAAGGCAGTTGAAGCCGCAAAATTAGAACTGAGTAAATCTTAAAAAACATCAATTTTGAGATCAATTTGAGTAACCATTAAACATCTGAAAGCTAGAAATTAGTATATTCTAAAGATCTAGCTTATTGTTTTTGTGAGGATCTATGCGTCAGGTCTGGCGATATGCTAAAGCCTTTCTCAAGGTGGCGTTCCGTCATCCGATTACGGGAACAACCATTATTCCCATTCTTCCTGATGGCCGGATTGTCTTAATTCAACGACGAGATACGGGACAATGGGGATTGCCAGGGGGATTGGTCGATTGGGGAGAAGAGTTGTTAAGTACCGCCCAACGAGAGCTAAAAGAGGAAACGGGGCTAACTTTCTTAAAAATTCAACGTTTAGTGGGAGTCTATTCGGCTCCTGATCGTGATCCCCGAATGCACTCTATCTCCATTGTTATTGCGGCCCAGGTGGAAGGAGAGGTAAAAATAGAAGATTCGCTGGAAGTTATGGATGTGAAGGCTTTTACACGGGAAGAACTGCCATTAGGAAACTTGAGCCACGATCATGATCGCCAATTAAATGATTTTTTGGCGGGAGCGATCATTGTTGCCTAACAAGCTTTAATCATCCTGGGGAAAACGTTCCCATAAATCAGTGATTTGTCGCAAACTCTGATGGTCTCCATTCCCTAAAATGAGATGATCTAAGACCGGAATTTGTAAACACTGCGCTCCCTGAAGTAATAATTCTGTTAACTGAAGATCTTCTGGACTGGGTTCTAGGCTGCCGGAAGGATGATTATGGGCCACAATCAATTTGGTTGCTCCTTGTTTAATCACTTCTCGGAAAATTTCACGGGGATGAATCAGGGTTTCTGTGGCGGTGCCAATGGTGATCACACGGGTGGCTAAAAGGCGGTTTTTGGTATCGAGCATGACGATCGCAAAATGTTCCTTGGCCTGCCACATTAATTCCAAACTTAAGGCTGAGGCGGCGGCTCCTGGACTATCAATGACCACACGTTCTAGCGGACGGGTTTGAAAGACACGCTTGCCCAGTTCAACGGCGGCCAAAATCGTTGTCGCTTTTGCAGGGCCAATACCAGGGAAGTTCATTAACTCCTGGGGATGAATTTCTCGTAGCACATCGAGGGGATCGCGCCGATCTTGCCCTAACTGATGCAAAATATGCTGTCCTAGACCCACAGCAGATAGCTTGCCTTTGCCTTGACCCGTTGCCAACAAAATAGCTAATAGTTCTGCACTGGAAAGGTGTTTTGCTCCTAAACTGAGTAAACGTTCCCTAGGGCGTTCAGTGGTCGGTAAATCAGCGATTCTCAGGCTATAGGTCATGGTAGGCTCAACTCTTGAGGTGAAATCAGTTAAAATGCGATTTTACGATACTTGTTTACCGATTTATTTTCTGCGAAAAGCGATCGCCGCTCTGATTGGCTACCCCTGACAAATATTGTGTCGTCCTGCTACTGACCTAATGCTGATACCTCCCCCTCCCTCCCTCTGGCCAGACGCGCTGGAATGTCTGCGATCGCGGTTAACGCCTCCAGCGTTTGACACCTGGATTCAAACGGCCAGTTTACAAACGGTTCAGGACAATTATGTGGTCATTCAAGCGGCCAATCCCTTTGTCTTAAATCATTTGCAAAAACACTATATTCCCCTCTTAGTGGAAATCTTTAGTGATCTCTTAGGCTATGCGGTAGAGATTCAATTAACAACGGTGGACAGTGAAAATATTGCGATTGTCAATGGCAATGAAAAAAAAACTGGGGTAAATCGAGAAGATATTCTGAAAAATCCCCAATTAAATCCTAAATATACTTTTTCTCGCTTTGTGGTTGGCCCCACTAATCGCATGGCCCATGCTGCCTCCTTAGCCGTGGCCGAGTCTCCTGGACGAGAATTTAATCCCCTTTTTCTCTGTGGTGGGGTGGGTTTAGGAAAAACTCATTTAATGCAGGCGATCGCTCATTACCGCTTAGAAATGTTTCCTGATGCCAAAGTATTTTATATTTCGACGGAACAGTTTACTAATGATCTGATTACCGCTATTCGTCAGGACAGTATGGAACGGTTTCGGGAACATTATCGTTCGGCAGATTTTTTACTAATTGATGATATTCAATTTATTGAAGGTAAGGAATTTACCCAAGAAGAATTTTTTTATACCTTTAATACACTGCACGAAGCGGGAAAACAGGTAGTACTGGCCTCTGATCGCGCCCCCAAACGCATTCCTTCTTTACAGGATCGACTCATTTCTCGCTTTTCCATGGGATTAATTGCCGATATTCAAGTCCCCGATCTGGAAACTCGCATGGCCATTTTACAAAAGAAGGCTGAGTATGAAAGTATGCGTCTTCCCAAAGAAGTGATTGAATATATCGCTACCAATTACACCTCCAATATTCGAGAGTTAGAAGGGGCCTTAATTCGGGCGATCGCCTATACCTCTTTGTCAGGTGTGCCAATGACAGTCAAAAATATTGTGCCGGTCTTAAATCCGCCCGTGGAAAAAATTGCTGCTTCTCCTATTGCCATCCTACAAACCGTTGCCCAAGCCTACAATTTAAGCGTTGAAGATTTACAGGGCAATTCCCGTCGTCGAGAGATTAGTTTAGCCCGCCAGGTGGGAATGTACTTAATGCGTCAACATACGGATCTGAGTTTGCCCCGCATTGGCGAAGAATTTGGCGGTAAAGATCACACTACGGTGATGTATAGTTGCGACAAAATTACCCAACTGCAACAAAAAGATTGGGAATTAAGTCAAACTCTCTCCGAACTCAGCGATCGCATTAATATTGCCAGTCGTAAAATCAAACCAGAAATTGATCCCTAGTCACAATTTAGGCTTAATGAGTCGAGACAAGGCGATGGACTCCAGTGCGGTAAAATTAACTTAAAGCTAATAAATTTTAGTCTGAATCTTTCCGTTTATTTAACTTAATTTAACCCTTGTTTAACCTCAATTTTGAAAAGATCATTGCCGCCCTACTGGTAATTTTTATCCCCCTGTCGATCGCGGCAGACTGGTTACAATGGGGCAGCAGCTACGTTTTTATCTATTCGGCCTGTTCCATTATTCCGCTTTCCATTGTCCTGAGTACTGCTACCGAAAAAGTGGCTGTGGTGACAGGGCCCTCTCTAGGGGGCTTAATTAATGCTATTTTTGGCAGTGCGACAGTTTTGATCATTGCCCTCATTGCCCTGCGGGAGGGCTTAGTTGATATTGTTAAAGCCAGTATTACCGGCAGTATTTTAAGTGACCTATTACTTTTCCTCGGATTGGCGATGTTAACCGGCGGTCTGCGCTACAAAGAACAGGAATTTCAACCAATTTTAGCGCGAGTCAATGGTTTATCGATGACCCTAGCGGCCATTGCGATCGCCTTACCGACCTTAGTTATTAACACCTCTAATATGGTTAATGGAGAGGTGATTAGTCATTTATCGATCATCGTGGCAACGGTTTTAATTATTGTTTATGGCTTAACTTTATTATTCTCGTTAAAAACCCATAGTTATCTCTATGATGTGGGACTAGCCATTAAACGATCCCCTCATTCTCCTGCCGAAAACCCAGAAGCGGATGAACGCGATCGCCTTAGTTTTTGGATCATTATTTTACTGACCGCCACGATCGCTGTGGCCTTTGAATCCGATTTATTTGTCAATGTCATTGATTCTGTCACCGATGGTTTAGGCTTAACTCCGCTATTTACTGGGGTTATTTTGCTGCCTCTCATTAGTGATGTGGCCGGCATTGTCATTGTCATTCGCTTGGCTTTAAAAGATAAAATGGATCTAGTTGTTGCCACTGCGACGGGTGATAGCCTCTTAGTTTCTCTTTTTGTTGCACCGATTCTAGTATTAGCCGGATTAATTATTCATCAAGGCATGGATTTAAATTTTAATCCCTTTGAAGTCGTGGCCTTGGCCGTTGCCGTGACTGTCACTAATTTAATTAGTTTTAGCGGACGCTCTAATTGGTTAGATGGAACACTATTATTAGCCACTTATACAATTTTAGGCGTTGCTTTTTTCTATCATCCTGCTTAATCAGTCTTAGGGATAAAAATGACTGTCATATTTTAACAAGGCTTGATTTAATAAAGCTTGATAATCTTGATTATTAACCAAATAGGAACCAAAGCGAGCCAGATGAGGATTTTGTAACTGGGCATCGAATAGTAGAAAACGACGCGATCGCAAATGTTCCACTAATTTGACCATTGCTACTTTAGAGCCTTCAGGGATGTTGTAAAACATCGATTCCCCAATAAAAGCACCCCGAATAACAATGCCGAGAATCCCACCGGCTAATTTGTCTCCTTGCCAGGTTTCAAAACTATAGGCCCAACCGGCTCGGTATAAACGCCAATAAACATCCAGTAATTCTTCAGAGATCCAGGTCGTTTCTCGATGGGCACAACCTTCACAAACCCCAGCAAAATCACGATTAATCGCCACTGTAAAACGGTTTTGATTGAGAATTCGCTGTAAGGATTTGGGATAGCAAAAACGGTGATCCAGGGGAATTAAGGCACGTTGCTGGCTTGAATACCAGCCTAAGCTGCCCTGCTCATTAGCCATTAAAAAGTAGCCTTGGGCATATCCTTGTATAATGGATTCAACATTTTGCCATTCTTCCATTGCGGTATGCTGTTGTTACCTTGAAAAAAATGATTGGCCTATGGCAGTTGAACCTATTCCCCCCATTACGCTTCCTTCGCTTCAAGATCCTTTTAAAGAAGGAGAATGGTTACAGCGCAATTTACAGACTTGGTTAAATACGGAATTCATTCCCGAAGCGATCAATACCACGATCGCCGAACGAGCCACGCAAATCTATGTCCGTCAACGCCTAGAAGGGGAAAATGATCTGGGTTCCCTGGTGATTGCTATTGTCACGGAGATGCAAGCCTTTGATTTTCGGGAAAGTTTCTATAGCGAATTCGCGATCGCCAATGCCGTTAGTGACCTAATCCTAGACAGTCTAGGCATTAATCGTTGTTGTGGGCAGTAGAACACAGTTAGAAATTTTAGGTAAAAAGCCAAACCTTCTGAGCAAACCTTAGAGATGAGGCCTTTTCGATGCTTGAGCAACTTTGCCCTTTTACCTAAACACCTGAATTACCAACTCGATTTGACAACACCAGGTAAAAGACCTTGGTGCGCCCAGTCCCGCAGAACATTACGGCAGAGACCAAAATCCCGATAGTAACCTCTGGGACGACCAGTTGCTAAACAACGATTGCGTTTACGAGAAGGAGCACTGTTGCGAGGCAGTTTTTGAATTTGTTGGTGAATGGCCAGCTTTTCATCTAATGTCTCTGCTTGGCGGAACTCTTCTTTAAGGGTTGCCCGCTTTTCAGCATATTTAGCAATTAGAATACCGCGACGCTTATCGCGCTCAATCATGGATTTCTTAGCCATAGATCTTGGGGGTTAGAAGTTTGTTTCTAAAAATTAGCGTTTCTCATCATACCACATCGAAGTGGGGCGTTTGCCGACAAACGGGTATTTGATTTTGCATTCGTTGCGGGCAGATTCATTAATAAACCGTTAGAAATGACAGATGAGGCCATACCTGTGCAAGAATAATAAGGTTGTTTGGACACCCTTCCTTAGGGTTGTTGAGTTACGAGGAGAAAAGAGAGTAAAGATTTATGCAAGTTGGCGATCGCGTTCGTGTTACCAGTTCAGTCATTGTGTACCATCATCCTCAGCATAAGCAGGAACCCTTTGATCTGCAAGGGATGGCGGGAGAGGTAGCCGCACTTCTGACAGAATGGCAAGGAAGACCCATCAGTGCCAACCTTCCTGTCCTCGTTCAGTTTGAGAATCGGTTTAAGGCCCACTTTCGGGAAATGGAATTAGAACTGATTGACTCCCCCTAAGGTCTCAATTAAAACGAAAAGGTGATTAACAGTGATAGTTTTGCTAACAATCACTACCTTTGGTTAATGCTTGTCAAGAGAGCGAACCGTTTGCTCACACACCTCAACTTTTGTTTATCATTAGAGTTGTTGGGAAATAAGCTCAAAATCCTTGAAACCCTTAACTGGCAAGCTTTTGAGCGGCCTCCTGTCATAATTATTGAAACCCAGACCACATAAGGCTTTGAGCCGTTTTAATAGTTATTT
>JAYKJI010000448.1:0-5997 GCA_035285405.1 Snowella sp.
ACCGCTTGATGTTGAATTCTACTGGTTTATGGAACTTCTATTTGAATGCTGCCTAATTGGTAAGAGATGATGAAATCCTTACTGTGCAAACTTTCTGTTTCTCTTTTATTTCCCAACAGGTCTAATAGTCTTAACGGGGGGAGTGGTAATGACACTCTCATTAATACTTTTGGTCAGAGTCTTTTCGTGGGTGGCACTGGCGACGATCTCCTCCGTCTGGGTAATGAGGATGGCGTGACAGATTCAATTAACTATGGGACTGGAGATGGTATTGATACTATCTATGAGTTTGTTCGGGGAATAGGAGGTGATCTGCTCTCCTTTAGTCAGATTGCGAATATTGATGTGATAACTGTCGGCACAACGACACGCTTAACGATTGGTGACGGTACGGCTGGCAATAGTAATTTTGGCAATGGTCAGCTTTTGGTCATGCTGGTAGATACCACTGGTTTCATTGCGGCTGATGTGGGTAGTAATCTTGTCGGCAGCAACTTCTTATTCAGCTAAAAAGAAGGGGAAAGAGGCGGAAACGAGGCGATCGCTAAACAATAAAGCCAATTTTCAGCGATCTTGGTACTCCATACCATTAGCTTCAGCATATCGCTTCATAAAACGCATAAAACGTTCCCAGTGGTCGGCATCATTAATTTCAAAGCCACATTGCGCTCCTCGTAATTCATCACCGTCATCACCACCAAAAAAAAACTTCACGGAAGAGGGATTAATTGTAATCTCTCCTTCGGAATCCTTTAAACGCAAATTACCGTTAAACTGTTTTGTAAAACTTTGGAACTTTTCAATCGCTTTGAGTTTTTGAAAGGTCAAAACCACTTGGCGATCGCCGGATTCTTTGCCCCGACGTAAACTTACATTACTTAGCTCTTCGGAGAGTCCAGCAAAAAATTCAATGGTAGGAAGAATATCTGGAATAGTCATAAAACGTTTAAAAAACTAAGGTTCAATGAGAAAACTACTGAGAATTATAGTCATTTTAATTAAAATTGAGACAGGAAACTCCTCTCATCGCTAAGGTTATAGAGTGTTCGATTATCTCAGTCTTATCAAGAATGACTATAGTTCCATTTTATGTTTAAATAGTCCCGTTGTTTACCATTTTTGCTGTTTACTTTCTTTTACCTTATGAAGTTATTTTGCGCTTTTACCGGCTTTTTTGTTAAGATCTTACCTGCTTTTTTGTTAAGATATGTATTCAGTTGCTCGGCCAAGCAGTAGCAGATGCTCAAAGGGGAGAATAATCAGGTAAACTCAGGAGAGCGTTAATGCGCGTAGGGTATTTCAGGGGAAACCCATGCCCGACTTTAGTCCATTGAAATATTGTCCTAGTCAATATAACGGTGACGGGTCTAGCAAGTTAAAGCACTAATAGCAGGGTTAAGCTCAACTAAAATAACCCGAATTAAAAACCTTCTGCTGTCGGGCAGCCAGTAGAAGTAAAGGGAAAATGCTTGTGGATTCGGTCTGACGGGGATTTAATTTCTCACTGAAGTTAAGTCTCGTTAAGAGGAGTAGAAGCAAGAATCCCCCGTTATGGTCTTTGATGTAACGGCGGGAGTGTCAATATTTTCTGTTATGTAGTAAACACAAGGAATATGCGAATTTTATTTGTCGCGGCGGAAGTGGCTCCCCTAGCTAAGGCCGGTGGAATGGGAGATGTGGTGGGATCTTTACCTAAGGTTCTACGGAAATTGGGCTATGATGTCCGCATTCTCATGCCCTACTATGGCTTCTTGCCCGATAAAATAGAAATTCCCAAGGAACCTGTCTGGGAAAGTTCGGTTATGTTTCAGGACTTTTCGGTCTATGAGACGAATTTACCCAATACTGAGATTCCACTCTATCTGTTTCATCATGCCGTTTTTAATCCTCGACGCATTTATCAAGGCGAAGATGAGGGTTGGCGTTTTACCTTTTTTGCCAATGGGGCGGCTGAATTTGCCTGGAATTATTGGAAACCCGATGTGATCCATTGCCATGACTGGCATACGGCCATGATTCCGGTGTGGATGCACGAGTCTCCTGATATTGCTACAGTCTTTACAATTCATAACTTAGCCTACCAGGGTCCCGGTCGTGGTGCGTTAGAGCAAATTACCTGGTGTCCCTGGTATATGCAGGGCGATAATGCGATGGCCGCAGCAGTCCAATTTGCCAATCGGGTGACAACAGTTTCACCGACCTATGCCCAACAAATTCAAACCCCTGCCTATGGGGAAAGAATGGAGGGTTTACTGTCTTTTATCAATCAAAATTTAGTGGGTATTCTGAATGGCATTGATACAGAAACCTATAATCCGGCCAGCGATCGCTATATCACGCATAATTTTACGGTAGAAACCCTCGGCGATCGCGCTAAAAATAAGATTGCTCTCCAAGAAGAAACGGGGCTAGAAGTGAATCGGAGTGCACTATTGATGGGGATGGTCACGCGCCTAGTGGAGCAAAAAGGTATTGATCTACTGATCCAGATTTTAGATCGCTTCATGGCCTACACCGATGCTCAGTTAATTGTGTTGGGAACCGGCGATCGCTACTATGAAACCCAACTCTGGGAAATGGCCTCTCGTTTTTCCGGGCGGATGTCCGTGCAATTGCTTCATAGTGATGCTCTATCCCGCCGAGTCTATGCTGGCACAGATGTCTTTTTGATGCCTTCCCGCTTTGAACCCTGTGGTCTGAGTCAATTAATGGCCATGCGCTATGGTTGCATTCCCATTGTGCGACGGACAGGCGGTTTAGTGGATACCGTTTCTTTCTACGATCCGGTTAATGAAGCGGGAACAGGTTACTGTTTTGATCGCTACGAACCCCTAGATTTCTTCACGGCGATGGTGCGGGCTTGGGAAGGTTTTCGTTATAAAGATTATTGGCGTAAACTGCAAGAACGGGCCATGAAAATGGACTTTAGTTGGTATCGTTCAACAGAAGAATACGTCAAGATTTATAAGGATATTAAGGGTCAACCCCCAGAATTAAGTCCAGAAGAGGCAGAAATCCTTAAACAATTAACTTTGGCTTATCAATAGCTTTTTTTAAACAGATCACATTTTCAATCTCTAGAATGTATCAAGGCAAGGGGCTTAAGTCCCTTGTGATCAGGCTTTTAGAACCAGTCATGGGGCAATCACAAGGCAGGATAACTTATTCGATCTGCTCTCTTTGGCTTTCAATACATATTTATTTATAAAAACTGAATCGTTAAATCAATCAGGAGGGTTTTCAGTCCCTCGGAAATTTGGCAATACCATGAAAGGAGCATAAGCGTTATCTCTATAAATTCAAGAATATGTTGTTATGAATAAATCCTTACCAGTGCAAGTGCAGGAACTAGAGCGCAAAATTGACCATTTACACCACTTAGTAATTGATATCAGTAAACAGTTGTCTCACCTAACCTCTCTCTCTACGACCCATTCTGAAAAAAGTGTTCCTCCTTCTCCAGTGGTCGAGACAACCGATGAATCGCTGGCCTTTTCAAGAATCATGTTTCATAAGGATGTTTTGTTGGATGATGACGAAGCCCTACCTTTTTGGATGCTTAATAGTGATCAACCTGTTTCTGCCGATCTGCAAATTCGCCGTCTGACAGCCCAATTGACTGCGGCCTATCATCGTATTGCGGCCCTGGAAGAAAAAATTATGGCTCAACGTTTGCAATCTTGAGTAACTCTTGAAAATTTTGGTACTTTCAGACTGAAGTGGGCGATCGCGATATAATTGGGGAAATCCTGAATCTATCAACCTTATTTTCTCAAGTTGGCCATGCGATCGCTTCTGCAAACCATTTTGGCAATGATCCGTCGCTGGTGGTCGGAATTTACGTTACAGACCCGATTAATGGCGGCGGCAACCTTAGTTGTGTCTCTATTCATGAGTGGCTTAACTTTTTGGGCCGTTAATGCGATTCAACGGGATGCCCAAATGATCGATACTCGTTTTGGCCGCGATGTGGGACTTCTATTAGCCGCCAATGTGGCTCCCTTGATCGCCGAACAAAACTTAACTGAAGTAGCCCGTTTTTCCGGTCGTTTTTACCAGAGTACCTCCAATATTCGCTACATGATCTATGCCGATCAATCCGGTCAGATTTTTTTTGGCATTCCCTATTCTGATAACTCGGTTCGGAATTCCCTGGCCATTGAACGCAGTATTGAGCTACCCGTTGCTGATTTTGAACAGTCGGATTTACCCCTCATTCGCCAACATCTCACCCCGAATGGAGAAGTTACGGATGTTTTTATTCCCCTGAAACATGAAGGTCGTTATTTAGGGGTTTTAGCCCTGGGGATTAATCCCAATCCCGCCGTTGTCAATTCCTCCAATCTAACTAGGGATGTAACGATCGCCGTTTTTATCTCAATTTGGATCATGGTGATTTTAGGGGCTGTCTTTAATGCTTTAAATATCACGCAACCGATCAAAGAACTATTATTAGGGGTCAAAAATATTGCTGCTGGCAATTTTCAACAACGAATTAACTTACCCTTTGGTGGCGAATTAGGAGAATTAATTGTCAATTTTAATGAAATGGCTGAGCGTTTAGAACGCTATGAAGAGCAAAATATTGAAGAACTGACGGCGGAAAAAGCAAAATTAGATACATTGGTCTCGACTATTGCCGATGGAGCCATGCTCGTAGATACTAACTTACAGTTATTGCTAGTAAATCCCACCGCACGACGCTTATTTACTTGGGAAGGGCAAGACATTCTAGGCAAAAATATTATTGAATATTTACCGGCTGAAATTACGGCTCAGTTAACTCAACCTCTAAGGGAAATGGCTAAGGATCACAGTTTACAACTTAGCGGTGAAGGTGAAGAAAAGAACAAAGAATCAGAAACCCCTTTTTTACCGGAGGAATTTCGCTTAACCTTAACCCAACCAGTCCCCCGCACCCTTCGACTGATGTTAACCCAGGTCTTTGATCAGTATCGGGAAACGTTAAAGGGAATTGTGATGACGGTTCAGGATATTACGCGAGAAGTGGAACTCAATGAAGCGAAAAGTCAATTTATTAGTAATGTTTCCCACGAGTTACGGACACCGTTGTTTAATATTAAATCGTTTATTGAAACCCTCTGTGAATTTGGGGAAGATTTAACCGAAGCTGAACGGCGAGAGTTTTTAGAAACAGCCAATAATGAGACTGATCGCCTGACTCGTTTGGTCAATGATGTGCTAGATCTGTCCCGTTTGGAGTCCTCCAGAATTTATCAGCTAGAGGCGATCGATATTCATCCTTTAATGGAACAAACCCTGCGTACCTATCAACTCAATGCCAAGGATAAGGAACTGCAATTATGTCTAGAAGTGGAATCCAATTTACCCTCTGTGCTCGGTCATTATGATTTACTATTGCAAGTCCTGACTAACTTGGTGGGAAATTCCCTCAAGTTTACAACGGCTGGTGGAAAAATTGTGCTTCGTGCCTTTAAGTTCCTGGGCCATCCTGATACAATCTCTCTGGATTCCCCCCCAGAAATTCCCCCAACCTATGTGCGAGTTGAGATTTCTGATACGGGAATTGGCATTGATGCGGAAGATCAAGCTGCCATTTTTGATCGTTTCTTCCGGGTGGAAAATCGGGTTCATACTTTGGAAGGAACGGGGTTAGGCCTGTCAATTGTGCGTAATATTATTGAAAAACATCACAGCCAAATCCATTTAGTGAGTGAAGTGGGGGTGGGAACTACCTTTTGGTTTGATCTGATGATCCATCAAGCTGGTTAATAATCCGGCGATCACCAATTACAAG
The DNA here is from genome assembly GCA_035285405.1 of Snowella sp. GTDB lineage: Bacteria > Cyanobacteriota > Cyanobacteriia > Cyanobacteriales > Microcystaceae > Woronichinia. The sequence goes on from JAYKJI010000448.1 coordinate 5,780, forward strand.
TTTTGTCCAGGTAGGTCTAGGGCAATAGACCTGTTGGGAAATAAAAGAGAAACAGAAAGTTTGCACAGTAAGGATTTCATCATCTCTTACCAATTAGGGCTTGCTGAAAAAAGCTGAAACCCTTACGGAGAAAAGATAGTAGCCAAATTAAGAACAGCTAGAATGCAGGAAAATAGGTTAAAATGGCTCAAAACCCTTGCATTAAGAGGAGAGAAGAC
>JAYKJI010000449.1:0-9338 GCA_035285405.1 Snowella sp.
ATGCGATCGCTCGTCAATCTTCGGCTTTATCGGCAATTTATAAATCAGCCCGTCAATATTTCGATGCCCCCAGCGAACGCAATAAAGGCAAGCTTAATTTAGAAGATGAACCAACAGAATCATCTAACACAGATAACCTCTTAATTGATAATATTACCAAATATAGCGAGTCAACTAATCTAAAAGAGATTTTAGACAAATTAAGGGAACTTGATGCTGAAAAAGTCCATCAAATTGCTAAGGAAACAACGGCGGCGACGGATTCTGTGCAATTTATCAACAATCAATTTCCCTAATTATCTAATCAATTAACTTTATGATAAAAACCGTAGGGGTTTGGTTCCCAAATCCAAACAATGTTAAATATAAAACCGTAGGGGTTTGGTTTCCAAATCCAAACAATGTTAAACATAAAAACCGTAGGGGTTTGGTTCCCAAATCCAAACAATGTTAAACATAAAACCGTAGGGGTTTGGTTTCCAAATCCAAACAATGTTAAACATAAAACCGTAGGGGTTTGGTTCCCAAATCCAAACAATGTTAAATATAAAAACCGTAGGGGTTTGGTTCCCAAATCCAAACAATAAATCATTAATTTGACCTTTTGGGCGCACGCAATGCGCCCCTACCAGATGTTTTAAATGACAAATAACTTGCTGATTTATCCCACTATTGATCTGTTTGTTTATCAACTAGCAGAGGGTCTTGGCCAAAGCGATTCAGACATTGCGGAAAATCGTCGTAAATTTTGGCGAAAATTTTATGCAAATAAACTGAATGATCAAGAATTAGAAAAAAGAGAAAATATCATTTCAGATTATATTCCTCTGCTTAAGACAAACGCAGAAAAATTATTCCCTGAACCCCAGGACGGCTTTTATCATCCTGTTAAAATTGGTGATACTTACTCTCTGCAAATTAACGGCTCTAGTGATAAAAGCGAAAATCTTGATCCCCTTGATCCCCGTGAAATTAATTGTTTTCAAGGGATTAAAAAGACCATTCAACAAAAATATCCAACCAATGAGATAAGTAAGATTAACTTTGGGCAAAGTTGGTTTGTCTGGGCAAAATTAACCAGTGCTGAACAAAAGCCTGAAATAGTAGCTAAAAATATCTATGAACAATTGCAATTATTTGATCAGCTTACCTGGGAAGATACCTTAAAAACTGATCTGAAGTTAAGTGATCAAAACGATTTCGGTGCAACTTTTTTTGAATGTTGGCAACTGCCCAGCGATCGCGTTTCCCCCACTCAAAACCATCATTTATTAATCGTCCTATTTGCGCCTAATGAAAATAATCAATTTTACCAACTTATTAACAAAAATTATCCCAAACTAACGCGCTTATTTTTGTCTCGTCATAAAATCATTTGGGCTTACCAAAATAGTCGTGAGTATAAAGCGAATTTAAAAGAAGCAGCCAAGGAAGTCCAAAAAAGGGTCAAAGATTTACCCAATAAAATTGATGAGTCAGTTAATCCCCAAAAAGAAGCTGATTTAGGCTTATTACAACAGGAATTAGCCCATACTTTGAATTTAATGTCAGGTTATGCCGAAACCCTCAGTTATTTAGAAGAACAAAAAAATACCATTGAAGCCAATTTTAAAAACTATCAACGTCTCGTTACCGATCTCAATTTACCCTGTTTACAAACCTTTACTCCCATTGTCAGTGAAAAATATTTACCCCAAATTAACTCCGATCTAACCAGTCTCAGTTCAGGCTTAAAATTACTGGAAAATTCCGTCCGCACCATCGAAGGCATTATCAATATTGAACAGGCAAAAGGCGATCGCGCTCTCAATGAAAACTCTCTAAATCTGAACAAAACTTTCCTAGCCGCCAGTGCGGGACTAGCCACCAGCCAGGTTATCGGTGCGGTTTGGATTGCCTACGATCCACCGACCAAAGATTTAGCCAAAAGTATCAACATTTTTATGAGTAGTATTGTTTCGGGATTAATTATTTTCTGGTTAGTGCGGAAAACACTTGCCAGCAAAATAAGTTGAATTTAGCCGAATCCTAATTCTCGTTTGAGAATATTAATCGATTTTTCGCCAATATAATTTTCGCTACAAATTACCTCTGGCATCCGAATTAAGTCTTCTCGTTCCGCCGCGATCGCCTGAAGAACTAAGGGATGACTGGCCGGATCAGTGATAATCGTTCTGGCCGTCCGTACCAAGGCCCGTAATTTTTTAGTATCGTTAACCAAAGAAGATTTAACCAAAAGTTCATCACCCCGCAAACTGTGAATTAGGATCTCAGCAATGCTTAAAATCCCTGGACTTAGGCTAACAATCCCCAGACAAGAATCCTTGGGTAATTGTTTGATCATCACCAATTCCTTACTGTAGTCGTAAATATCCACACTTATCACCCGCACTTCATAAGGAGCAGCGATCGCTTCTGCTTCGGCAATAAAATAACGACTTGTGACCACCGTGCCAGATTTTGTTTCCGCCAAAGTTTCGGCTAAGTCCTCCATTGGGACTAATTGGACGGGAATCACCAAAGCCTGTTCTAATTCTTTGAGGATTAATTTTCCGGCCCCTAGATCTCGTAGGGGAACCGTGACCAACACCTGGGCAGTACAACGTAAACGCCAATCAATGGTGGCTAAAAAGAGTTCTTTGACCTGGGATAAATTTAATCCTTGGCAGAGTAAATCATCCACACTTTTTTGAATCAACTGGCTGGCCTGGGGATACTGCTGAAAAATGGGAGAGTCTAAATAAATCCCTTCTTCGGTTCGTTCTGTTTTCACATAAATCCCTGATCCGGCGATCGACTCCACTAAGCCCGATTCTTCTAGTTGTTGATAAACCTTGCTAACGGTATTGCGGTGCAGCCCTGTGATCATCGCTAATTGTCGGGTACTCGGTAAGCGATGGCCCGGTGAATATTGACGAGAGGCGATCGCAAAGCGAATCTGGTCAAAAAGCTGTTTAGAAGCAGGAATCTCACTATCACTGTGGATTTGGAATTGCAGCATAGAAATTCAGGAAACAACAATAAACGCACGTTGCATAATTTTAGACTGGGAAAGCCTGGGGGAAGTTCAAAAGCAGGATCAACTGCCCTAGAAAGTACTAACCAGCTTTGGCAGAGAATAATCTGAGAATTACTGCGGATTGTTACATCTGCTTTCTCTAGAAGCCCCGAAAGCCTTACACTGGAGTCTGGCCATTTTTACGTTTTCAAAGAACTTTTAGAAGAAACCGTGCGGAAAATTATCATTGCTGGGAACTGGAAAATGCACAAGACTCAGGCGGAGTCCCAGGCGTTTTTGCAAGTATTTAAACCTCTATTGGAGGAAACTGAGGAAGGAAGAGATGTGGTTCTCTGTGTGCCTTTTACGGATTTGGCATCCCTATCTCAAAGTTTACATGGCGGTCGGATTAAGCTAGGAGCCCAGAATCTACACTGGGAAGTGCAAGGAGCCTATACGGGTGAGATCTCTGGCCCGATGTTAACGGAACTTGGTGTCCAGTTTGTGGTTATTGGTCACAGTGAACGTCGGCAATATTTTGGGGAAACCGATGAAACTGCTAATTTACGGGTGTTAGCGGCCCAAAAACATGGGTTAATGCCAATTCTCTGTGTCGGGGAAACCAAGGCTCAACGGGATGCGGGTGAGACAGAAAATGTCATTATTAACCAGATTAAACGGGGTTTGGTCGGGGTTGATCAGCAAAAGTTAGTGATTGCCTACGAACCAATTTGGGCGATCGGCACAGGGGATACCTGTGAAACGAAGGAGGCCAATCGGGTGATTGGGGTAATTCGAGAACAGTTGAGTTATGCGGACGTAACTATTCAGTACGGTGGTTCGGTAAAGCCAGATAATATTGATGAAATTATGGCCCAACCAGAAATTGACGGGGTTCTAGTCGGTGGAGCGAGTCTGGATGCCCCAGGCTTTGCTCGTATTGTCAATTATCAATGAAGTTGAGTCAATGGCTGGGATTAGCAATTGTTGTCATTGTCGCGGTATTACTGTGGCAAGTTCGACAACTGTTGCTCCTCTTATTTTTAGCTATCATTTTTACCATTGCTCTGAATCGCTTAGTGCAATTTTTAGAGCGTAAATTTGATTTACAACGTCAATGGGCTAGTTTTTTAGCTATTTTAGTCACAGTGCTAGTGGTACTGCTCTTTTTGGAATTGGTAGTACCGCCTTTTCTGGAGCAGTTTCAATCTTTGATTGCTTTAGCTCCCCAGGCTTGGGTTAAGGTTCGGGATTTGGCGATCGCATTACAGCAAAAGGAATTGGAGTGGGGGCTGCCGTCAGTTTTCCGCAATGATAACCCCTTTCAACCCTTGCAATCGTTTGGGCCTCAACTTTTTAAAAATTTCTTTGCTTTTTTTTCTAATTCGGCGATCGCTGCCCTACAGATCCTTTTTGTCGTAACCTTAGCGGTGATGATGTTAAGGAATCCCCAGTCCTATCGTCGAGCCATGCTCAAATTATTTCCGGCCTTTTATCGTCGTCGGGCCGATGAGATTTTCACGCTGTCGGAAGCTGCCCTAGGCAATTGGTTAACGGGCATTATGATTAGCTCTTGCTTTATTGCCGCCATGAGTGGTTTAGGACTTTGGGCCTTGCAAATTAAACTGGTCTTAGTCCATGCGTTAATGGCAGGTATTTTAAATTTTATTCCCAATATTGGCCCGGCGGCCAGTGTGGTTTTTCCGATCATGATAGCCTTACTGGATGAGCCTTGGAAAATTGGCGCAGTTTTAATTCTATATTTTATTATTCAAAATATTGAGAGCTATTGGTTAACGCCCATTGTGATGGCAAAACAGGTTTCTTTACTGCCGGCGGTCACGTTAATGGCTCAACTTTTTTTTGCCAGTTTGTTTGGTGTTCTCGGTTTATTATTGGCTTTACCGTTAACGGTGATGGCGAAAACCTGGGTGGAAGAAGCATTATTTAAGGATATTTTAGATCAATGGACTTGAGGAATTGCCTGTCCTACGGTTCTAATGGGTGTGATTAAACTGTAACTAAACTTTGATAGTACTGGGTTGATTCATGGCGGCCACAATTCGATAATAACCCGATTCTGGTTTAGCCCAATCATACTGATAATCTTGAGGATTTCCCCAACACAGTCCCAAAAATAACTCACTTTGCGTGGCATCTAATTCTGCCCATTCTGTTTCTTGCATAAAATCGGCTAGGGAATCGGGGCGCAGAGGACGATAATGGTGGGCTGCTAACCAAAAGCCCATACCCTGGGTACAAATCTGCCAAAATTCGAGAATTTCAGTTTTTGCGGCCATGAGCCTTTCCTTGTCGCCGGCTACGGCAATTAATTGATTATGGAGTTCAGGGAAACGAATAGAACGCCCTTGAAAATGACAATCGCGCCAGATGAGTCCCGAAACCTGGTGTTCCTGCTGATACCCATGAATTTGACGACGAAAATCTTGATAGGCAAAGACTTTTCCCACTTTCTGCATATCCAAGGCTTTGGCTACCACCGGATTATCCAGACGATCCGCCGATGACAAGAGGATGCGCTTGCCGTTCCAGGTGGCTTGCAGTTCTTGATCGAGAATATCGAGCAATTGTTGGGTGCTGTAGGTCATTCTTGGCCTGAGGGGAAAGAGCTAGGGCTTCAGCCAGTTTTGAGCGCGGTTCACTTTTCCGCCATGATACAAAATTTTTTTCTAAAATTCAGCAAAATATTTTCCCGGATTGGGAACGGTCAAGGCCTAGAGATCCTCATGTTAAGATTAATGAATAACCAACAGTCCCAGAGATCCGAACTGTTCAACTTTTTATGACTGCGACCCTCATTGTTGACAAACAAAAATTAGAAAAGCCTCCCTTAGATCTGCATTTTCTCGGCGATCGCGTCCTTCGTCAACCGGCCAAACGCATTGCCAAGGTAGATGAGTCGATCCGCAAATTGGCCAGGGAAATGCTGCAAACCATGTACAGTTCTCAAGGGATTGGTCTAGCGGCTCCCCAGGTAGGGATTAATAAACAATTAATGGTGGTGGATTGTGAACCAGATGAGGCAGCCCGTCCTCCCCTGATTTTGATTAATCCTCAAATTACCCCTATGGGTCAGGAACTCTGTGTTGCGGAGGAAGGTTGTTTGAGTATTCCAGGGGTTTATCTTAGTGTCACTCGTCCAACGGCGATCGAAGTTACCTACAAGGATGAGTTTGGCCGTCCTCAAAAGCGACAAGCGGATGGCCTGTTAGCGCGGGTTATTCAGCATGAAATGGATCATCTTAATGGGGTGATGTTTGTGGATCGGGTGGATAATGCCTTGGCGTTGGCTGAATCGTTGAAAAAACAGGGCTTTTCTATTCACGCGGTTAAACCGATCCATTAAAATGCGATTAACTTATTAACTTAACTGTTTACTGACTGCAATTATCTCTTTTCAACCGGCTAATTCTGACTTAATTTAATGTGGAGGCTTTCTCTCTGTGACCCCTAAAAGTGGCGTTTTTTTGCTTGGTTCCTGTATCGCGGCGATCGCGGCAGTGGGTTCCATTTTTGAATTAACTTCAGGTAATCCTGAACTGGGCATGACCAATACTGGCATTATTTTAGCGGGTAGCCTTCCTCTAACGGTCTTATTGTTTTTAGCAGCCGTCAAAGATACCAAAACTAATATGAAATAAATATTGTTTTTCTAAATAACTGTCAATTATTAAAGTCTCTGGGCGCAGGTTTCTGAACATCAGCAAGTTTCTGGGTGCAAGCCTTGCACCCCTACAAGTTCTATAATTGTTAATTATCCATTGTCAACTATCAATTATTCACTATTAACTAAATGTCCTCTAATTCTCCTCAATCCCATTCCAGTCTAGAAGAAATCCGTGCTACTCGTCTTGAAAAAGTTGCCCAACTTAAGGATTTAGGCATTAATCCCTATGCTTATAAGTGGGAATCGACTAATACGGCGGCTGAACTTCAAGAAAAGTATGCTGATTTAGGCAATGGCGAAGAGGTTGAGGTGAATGTGGTGATCGCGGGTAGAATTATTGCTCGTCGGATTATGGGGAAATTAGCCTTCTTTAACCTTCTAGATGAAACTGGAACAATTCAGTTATATCTAGAAAAAAAACGCATTAATCCTGAATTAATTGAAGACAATCTGGAGAGTTTGTTGCCTAAGAAGCTCGTTAGTCTTCAAAGAACGACTGAAAAATCTCTTTCACAATCTCCGAAAACTCGTTTTGATGTTTTGACAAAACTAACAGATGCTGGGGACATTTTAGGGGTACAAGGAACCATCAAACGTACCGAAAAAGGTGAACTTTCCGTCTATGTAAAAGAGTACACAATCCTCACTAAATCCCTTTTACCTTTACCCGATAAATGGCATGGGCTAACCGATACCGAAAAGCGTTATCGTCAGCGTTATGTTGACTTGATTGTTAACCCTGAAGTTCGTCAAACCTTCCGTCGCCGCGCCCAAATTACGGCTTCCATTCGTCGTTACTTAGATGATCAGGGTTTTATTGAAATTGAAACTCCCGTATTGCAATCTGAACCAGGAGGAGCCGAAGCCCGTCCTTTCGTCACCCATCACAACGCTTTAGACCAGGAATTTTATCTCCGCATTGCCACAGAATTACATTTAAAACGATTAGTCGTGGGTGGTTTTGAAAAGGTTTTTGAATTGGGCAGGATTTTCCGCAATGAAGGGGTTTCCACGCGCCACAATCCCGAATTTACCTCCATTGAAGTCTATCAGGCCTATGCAGATTATTTCGACATGATGGCCTTAACCGAAGAATTAGTCACCACTGCGGCTAAAACAGTATTAGGAACCTTAAAAGTCACCTATCAAGCACAAGAAATTGATTTAACAACGCCCTGGAAACGGATTACTATGCACGAAGCAGTGAGGCTACAAACGGGGATAGATTTTAGTCAATTTACGGATTTAGAAGCCGCAAAAGCTGCCGCTGAAAAAGCTGGAATAGGCGTTCCTGAAGATTGTCCTTCTATCGGCAAATTATTAAATGAAGCCTTTGAACAAACGGTAGAAGCGACCTTAATTCAACCCACTTTCATCACCGATTTTCCTGTCGAAATTTCTCCCTTAGCTAAACCTCATCGTTCTAAACCTGGCTTAGTGGAACGCTTTGAATTATTTGTAGTTGGTCGGGAATTAGCCAATAGTTTTTCCGAGTTAACCGATCCCATTGATCAACGTCAACGCTTGGAAGAACAGTCTGCTAAAAAAGATGCCGGAGATTTAGAAGCACACGGCGTAGATGAAGATTTTCTCACGGCTTTAGAATATGGAATGCCTCCCACCGGTGGTTTAGGAATTGGCATTGATCGGTTAGTGATGTTATTAACAGATTCGCCCAGTATTCGGGATGTAATTGCGTTTCCGTTGTTGAAAAGTCAAGCAAATAGTCAAAAAGAGGTTAATCCTGAAGAAGATAGTTAGGATTGTCTAAGAGGCGATCGCGGTCTTTACAAACATTAAAAACTCCTAATTAGCGATGATTATTACCCATCAAAAACTATCCTTTACCGAATATCTTAATTATCAAGATAATACGGATAATCGCTATGAATTAGTAGAAGGAGAATTAATTCCCATGAGCTTGGGGACAGGTAATCATGGCGCGATCGCTAAACGATTGGAACGTTTTTTTGATGATGAAATTACCCGATTAAAACTTCCCTGGATAGCTCAACGGTTTTCTGTGGGACTGCGATCGCCGCGTGGGGGGAGATGGGATACTTGTCGCATTCCTGATGTGACGGTGTTACCCCTTGAGCAATGGAATTCTCTAGGCGATCGCGAAGCTGTCATTGATTTAAACGAGGAACCACCGTTATTAGTGGTAGAAATTGTGAGTCCTTCAACTCAGATGACGGATTATCGCAGTAAACAGGCCGAATATGCTGTTTTAGGAATCTTAGAATATTGGATTGTTGATCCTCTACAGGATTGTGTGATTGTTTGCACGCTGGTTGAAGGATGGTATGATCAGGTTGTTTTTTGTGATGATAAGCGGATTATTTCATTGACTTTTTCTGAGTTATTATTAACAGCAAATCAAATTTTATTAGGTTAATAAACTCGATATTTTTGATAATTGCTCTGCTCTTTGAATTGGTCAAAATTGTGTCAGAAAATTTGTGCAACCTTAGCTCTTTCTGACTACCTCTAGGATGTTCTCACAATGCAAATTAAACACATTACAGGGCGTTGTCAGATGAAGAGATGATAAGGCACAATAGATAAAAGGCAAATTTAGGGAGAAAAACAATGAAATGTCCAGAATGCAAAAGCAATCACATCCATAAAAATGGTCATCGTGGTCAAAAA
>JAYKJI010000450.1:0-3868 GCA_035285405.1 Snowella sp.
CCCGACGAACTGGCGGAAATAAACACCGCCCCTTTGATTTGAGATCTCGAATTCTCAAATGAAGAAAGAGAAGTCATCTTAATTGTTTTACTCCCATAGTAAGAAAAAATACACCAAAAGCGATTAAAGATAAACTAATAGTGATATTCAGAATGAGGTAAAGCAACTTAAAATGTCTAGATAGCCATGTTTCTAAAGGCTTCTTCTGCCAGATTCCGGCCAAATTTAAAAGAACAATAGGCAAGGTATAAATCGTAGCATAAAGACCTAAGTAAAATGGTAAAAACACGAAAGGAGTTGCTAGTTTTCTGATTTCAATAATAGCCAGAATCAGTAGGAATGCTCCTGGTGTCTCCGCGAGGGTTGTCGCGCTACCAAAAGCCAAGAATTTGAGTCGATTTGCGTAATCTAAGGGGGGGAGAGAGTCCCACCTCCTTAGATTTGGAATTTCCTTTCTATGACACCAGCGATATAATCCATAAGCACTGACCATCCCTCCAACAAGAATTAACAGCCAGCCCCAGTTAACAGAAGATAGGTGTTGTCTCGATATTATCTCTTGCAGTTCACTTAATCCGAAGTAAAAAACGAATGATTGAACCAAAGTAGTCAAGAAAATACCATAGACGTAAGCCGAAACTCCCCCAGTCCCCCGATACAAAAATATCAGGATAGCGATGGCAATAGGGGTGGGATTGATGCTATCAATAAAAGCCAGCCACAAAATGGTCAAGGTAAGCATTGGATTAAGACTAGAAATAGGATTGTAGTGTCCCTCGACGACGGATATCCAAGGTAGCGCAGTGGAAAGAGCCACCGAAAGGCGCGTAATTCATGAAAGGGCAGGGAATTGGCTCAAATCCATGATCTTTGAGAAATCGAATCATCGTTTCTTGATGTTTTTCAATGATTACCCTTTTTTCATCAAGCATTAATACATTCATGCTAATCCATAAACTACACATACTAGCATTGGCATTGAAAAAACCTCCTGTGACAATATCGGGTTTAGGAGCAATGAGAATATCCCAAGATTTAAAAATGTCTGGGATTTTAGCCACATCAATATAATCTGGGTTCACTAATAACTTTCCAGGAGCCAGAGGCATGAAACTAGAATCAATGTGCATTGGTTGTCGGCATTTACTTTCGACTCTATGAATATTAAATTTATCCCCAACATGGCGTTCTAGCCATTGAATTCCCATCTCATTTGTCACGTTACTTCTCGTAACAAAAATGTCCTTACCACAGCGAATAAAATCCGCCGCATCAAAGACAGGTTCGCATTCCGTGATTACGTAGCGAATCGGTTCCCCTTCTTGAGGTATCTGATAGTTGCGATCATAGAGTCGATCGGTTAACTTGGGTTTAGGTGCGGCAGTCCATCGTGCACCTTTTTGAAAATATTCAATTAATAATGTTTGGTAAGCGTGGAGTTCAAAATATCGAGAACGCCATGCCATCGGGGTTTCAATAATTTCGTCTCCCAATACTAACAAACCATCTCGCGGACAGGCAGTACATAACCCTTTTGATTTCCAATCGGGAGTTTTGTAGGTCACGCTAAAATCCATAACATCGGGACGACGGACGGTAACTCCTTCAGATTCTAAAATATGGATGAAATGTTCTAAATCCTTACTCGCTTCTTCTATTAAAAATTTTGGATAACGTCGGCTACCAAACCACATCAATATTTTTGATAAACTTTGAGGAATTGTGGCGTGAACACTAAGATGATTAGGGGGAAACACCGCATTATCTAAACTTCCAACGATTACCTCTTCTAAAGGATCCCATTCGTTATAAGAGTTGACAGTGGCGTTAAGAGTCGAGCATTTTTCTGCTTGTAAAGTATTGGCAATCATCATTTTTCTCCTTTTTGTTTTGTGAATCGGGTAAGTTACCCATTTTTTCTGGTTTTGTGATGGTAACTTAATTGACAGAAGTTGGATATTGTCGGCTTTAAAATTGATAGTGCTCTCGGGTTTTTTTGAGAGCTTCAACAAAAAGATTAATATCCTCATCAGTATGCTTATTGTTGATCATCAAGCGAATTAAAGCCTTGCCACGCTCAACAGCAGGATAACGGAATATAGGGATACAATACCCCATGTCCAGTAAGTCTCGTCGTACTTGTTCAGCTACTTCATCCTGACCAATAATAATTGAGGTAATGTAAGAAGGTACATCATTGAGGCGAAAACCTAAATTAATTAGAGTTTCTCGCAATTGTAAACAGCGTTTTAGATAGTCATCCATAATTTTGGGATTTTTCTCCAAGTGCTGTATAATTTCGAGATTAGTAGCAGCCGTTGGTGGTTGCATAGTTGCTGTAAACAAGGAAGTACCAGAGAGAATCTCAAAAGATTTGACAAATTCTTTCGGTCCACTGATTGCTCCCCCTTCAATACCGACAGCTTTGGAGAAAGAAACCATGATAAAAGTAGCTCTGCGTAAAGCTTTGTACTCCTGATAGAAAGGTCGATTAGGAGTGCCATAAATCATAAATCCGTTAGCATCATCAACGTAAGATAAAGCTCCATAACGCTCACAGATTTCGATTAATTCACCAACAGGAGCTACACTGCCATCAGAAGAATATACTGTTTCAAAGACGACAATAACCCTCGATGATTTAATCTTCTTTAACACTTGCTCAAGAGAAGAAGGATCATTATGCTTAAAGGCAAATACTTGAGAACCCAACTTTCGGTTAGCCAGCGGATTCCATAAACTCCAGTGACAATCTCGATCTAAAACAAAAACAACATCCTGATTATCTATTGTGACAGTTGCATCAAAGCCAAAAGAATTGGTCATAGCATTAATAAAACCAATATTAGCTAAAGCTCCTGTCCCAAAGGTTAAAGTATAATCTTTTTGCCAAATTTCGTTCATCTTTTGTTCCAGTAAAAGATGGGGACGGGAAACTCCTTGAGTAAGACGAGATCCTCCCGTAGCTAAACCATATTGGCGGGTATTTTTACAAAAAATCTCAACGAATTGCTCTTCTTGTTGTAGTCCGAGAAAATTAATCCCTGATAAATTAATCATTTCCCGACCATCACGTTTAATGCGAGAGCCACTCATCCCGTCCATAACCGGAATACCATCACCAAGAAGAAATCCAGCTGCCTCAGCGTCATCGAGAAATTTTTCATTACCCCATTGGCTAGGATTTTTTGACTGAGACATATAGTCAGATTTTTCTGAAAGTAGTTGTTTCAAAAGATTGCGCTTTTGAGCAGATGAAAGCGAATTTAGAGTCTCAATATTGGTAGTCATGATTCAATTGTCTCCTATCTATTTAGATAATATAGAACTGAGTAAAGTATCCACTTCATCATCATTCATTTGGTCTATTTGTTCCGTAAACTTCCAGCGATTCTCTGATATTTTGTTAGTCAAAATTGCTGTTAAACCATTAACACTAACACCTTCAATAAAATTATCTATAGGGATTTCAACTCCCCAGTTAGTGTTAAACAGATTATTTAATTCAGCAGCTACCAAGGAATCAAATCCGATATTTTGTCGAACGTCTATGTTTTCATCAGCCGTTTCCTTTAGTTCTGCAAATTTAGCAATTAACCACTGTTCAATCTCTTCATAAATAGCCTTGTACTCAGATGATTCTGATAAGTGCGAAAAAGTTTTGACTTTTTCCAATAAATAATTAACATCTGATTCTAGTTTTATGAAGTCCTTTTTTTGAGATGGAATTTTACTCCAATCTCCAATCACATCAAGAGTTCCTGCTAGGAAAGCAGTCCGACAAGCTATTCGTTGAATTTTACCACTAGAGGTTTTAGGAATACTTGCTGTCTTAAGAAGTGCCACGGCATAAACATCTAGTTGATGT
>JAYKJI010000451.1:0-2552 GCA_035285405.1 Snowella sp.
ACGCCCATGAGTAAATCATAGTCATAACGACTTCGAGTTGTCAAGCGAGGGGATGATTATTTTGTTTCTACGACTTGGGAGGGTTGAGGCGCGTCTTTTTTAATTGGGGAATCAGAAAATTGTTTTAGAATTAGGGTATTGTTTTCAGAAATAGGCGATTTGTGAGTGACGGAGTTTTATGTCTGAAGAGTTGATGACGGAAATTTACAATGTATTTGATCCCTTTGATCCACCGCCCAAGGAAGCCTATGTGAATTGTGAGGAAGCGCGGGGAAGATGGGATGTGTTGCGTGAGTTGGGACGAAAAATCACTCGTAGCAAAGGCGCAACTTGTCAGCTTTATACGGGTCATCGGGGTGTGGGCAAGTCAACGGAATTATTGAGATTAAGGGAATGGCTGATTTCTCAAAATTATTTTGTGGTTTATTTTGCGGCAAATGATGAAGATATTGATCCAGGAGATACCAAATATGTCGATATTTTATTAGCGTGTACCAAACATTTAGTTCAAGCGATTAAATTAGCAGATGAAAATCCTCTCAAAGGTTTAACAGATTGGTTAGAGAAACGCTCAGAAAGTCTTAAGGATTTGTTGTTAACGCCTTTGACTCTAGATGGATTAAGTTTGGAGCAGAAAGTAAGTGAGTTTACCAAAATCACCGCGACTCTCAAGGCTCAACCTGATAATCGTCAACAGATCCGCGATAAAATCAGTCAGAATGCCCCAACCCTTTTACAGGCATTAAATCAATTTATTACAGTAGCGAAAAAATCGTTACCTGATAATCGTAAGGATTTAATTTTAATCGTTGATAACCTGGATCGGATTGTTGAACAGCAATCTGCCGCTAATGAGCCGAGCAATTATGATGAAATTTTTATTAAACACCATGAACAATTACGGGGCTTAGATTGCCATCTCATTTATACCGTTCCAATTACCATTGTTTATTCAGAACGTTGCACGGAATTACAAAATAATTTTGATGAAACTTCTGTTTTGCCGATGGTGATGTTACGCCATGAAGATGACAGGATTAATGAGAAAGGACTTAAGAAATTCCGAGAGATGATCGTTAAGCGTATTGAGGAAGTGACGTTAAAAGATCAGCCCCATATTGGTCAGGAGTTAGCTCAAGCCCTAGATAGCAAAGTTTTTGTTTCTTCGGAAGTATTAGATCATCTTTGTTTGATGAGTGGGGGTCATGTTCGTTTATTAATGAAAATGATTCAGAAGGCGATCGACTGGACAGAGGATTTACCGATTTCAAAACAGGCGGTTAATACTGCGATTGAAGAAGCCAAAAATGATTATCGCAATACAATTTTTGAGCATCAATGGCCTTTATTACGAGAAGTTGCGGCGACTAAACAAATTCCCAATAATGAAAGCGATCGCGAATATCAACGGTTATTAGCAAGTCGTTGTATTTTGCAATATCGCTATTACGATGAAAATGATAAATTGCAACTTTGGTATGATGTGCATCCTTTGGTAAAAGATCTAGAAAAATTTTCTTCATAGGCGATGGTTAATACTCTAAACACTGACATTTCTGAACGGACTGCGACGGAAGAATATCAAGCCGTTGTCAGATCTTTGCGACGACGAAAAGGGTTTGGATTCCTGTTTATGGAATCTACGCCTGTGGGGGGTGAGGAGTTAATTACTAAAATCAAAAAAGATTTACCACAAAAAAAAGTGGGTATTTTAAGTTTAGAGAATCCGATTACTAATTTAATTGAACGAGTAACAGCTTTCCCCAATCAGGAAACATTAAATATTTTATTTATTACGGGTTTAGAAAAATCTTTAGTCGAATATATTCGCCCTGGTTATGGCGGACAAGGTGATTATTATAATTTGGATACGGTTCCACCTATTTTAAGCCATTTAAACTGGCAACGGGAAAATTTTCGGGATCAATTTCGCCATCTTTGTTTTGTGTTTATTTTACCCAAGTATGCGATTAACTATATTTTATTGCGTGCGCCAGACTTTTTTGATTGGGGTTCAGGAAAAATTCAAATTGAAACGAAACGGGATTTAATTCAACAAGAAGTTTTTCGTTTAGCTTGGTGGGATGCTGATCTTGAAACATATCAACAATGGACACCTCAACAACGCTTAGAAAGACTGGCAGAAATCCATACCTATCTTCAAGAAAATCTTGATCTTAAAGAAAAATTTAATCTTTATCATGAACAAGCTTTAATTCTTCATGTTAATAGAGATTATGAAGAGGCGATCTCCTCCTATGATCAAGCTTTGAAAATTAAACCTGATGACCACGAAGCTTGGTACAACCGAGGGGTTGCGCTAAGACAATTAGGCAGATTAGAAGAAGCGATCACCTCTTATGATAACGCTTTGGAAATTAAACCTGATAAGCATGAAGCTTGGTATAACCGAGGGATTGCGTTAGGAAATTTAAGCAGAAATAGAGAAGCAATTATCTCTTTCGAGAAAGCATTAAAAATCAAACCCAATGACCTTGATATTTCTTATAATCGATGGCTTGGAAAACAAAAAGAAGATCCATTCTCTGTGT
>JAYKJI010000452.1:0-10630 GCA_035285405.1 Snowella sp.
CTTCCACTCCCATACCGACACCGAAGTCTTGCTCACTGCTTATATTCATTGGGGCCAAGCCCTGCTGACCCACCTAGTCGGAATGTTTGCCTTTGCCATCCTCGATACCCAAAAACAAACGCTTTTCCTGGCCAGGGACTTTTTCGGCATTAAACCCCTTTACTACACCCAATGGGAAAACGGTTTTGCCTTCGCCTCCGAAATCAAAGCCCTGCTGCAACTGCCCCAAATTAACCGCAATATCAACCCCCAACGTCTCTACGACTTTTTGACCTGTGGACTCACCGATACAGGCTCCGAAACCCTCCTCACCTCGATTCAACAAATTCCCGCCGCTCATTGTTTAGAAATCTCCCTCATACAACCGAAAGAGGCGATCGCGCAGAGATCCGCTACGCGGTGCCCCCCCAAACGCTACTGGCACATTAACACCGAGCAAACCCTCGATATTTCTTTCACTGAGGCCGCCGCCCAATGCCGAGAAATTTTCCTCGAAAACATTAACCTGCATCTACGAAGTGATGTTCCCGTTGGGGTTGCCCTTTCTGGGGGAGTGGATTCCTCCAGTATCGTGATGGCCATGCGATATTTGAATCCCGACCAGGAAATCCATAGCTTTAGCTACACGGCCGAAGACCCTAGCGTTAACGAAGAAAGCTGGATTGATCTGGTGGTTAAAGCCGCTCAGACCTGTTCCCATAAAACCCAACCGACTCCCCAGGAATTAATTCAAGACCTCGATCGCCTCATTGATACCCAGGATGAACCCTTTGGCAGCACCAGTATCTATGCCCAACATCGCGTTTTTCGACTAGCCCAACAAAATGGCATTAAAGTCATGCTGGATGGGCAGGGAGCCGATGAACTATTAGGCGGTTATTATCCCTATCTGGCTGCCCGTTTAGCCTCTCTCCTTCGTCAAGGTAAATGGTTGAAAGCTAGACAATTCTTTGAAAAAATCTGTCAATTCCCAGGAGCCAGTCAATACCCCTTTTTCAAACAGGCCTTGGGCTTATTTCTTCCCCTGAGTCTTAAAGCTGAAATCAAAACTTACCTCGGCAGGCCCAGTTTTCCCCTTTGGCTGAATCGTCATTGGTTTGAACAACACCAGGTCAAAAATAGCTCCATCCCTCGACTCAAAGGTCAAGACTTACTGAAAGCTCAACTCTTACAAAGTTTAGATACTAGCCTCTTAGGATTACTACGCTATGAAGACCGTAATTCCATGGCCCATTCCCTCGAAAGTCGGGTTCCTTTCCTCACGCCTAAACTGGTGAATTTTCTTTTTTCCTTACCCGAAGACCATATTGTTAGCCCTGATAGCACCACAAAAGCCGTTTTTCGTGAAGCCATGCGGGGAATTTTACCCGATCCCATCTGTACCCGACGCGATAAAATAGGATTTGCGACCCCTGAACTGAATTGGCTGACAACTTTAGACCCCTGGGTAAAAAGTATCCTTAACAGTGAAATGGCCCATACGATACCAGTATTGAACATTCATTTTATCCAACAAGAATGGCAATCAATTCTTGAACAAAAAACTCCCTTTGATTTTCGCGTTTGGCGTTGGCTTAATCTGATTAAATGGGCAGAAAAAAATCAGATTACCTTTGAGTAAAAATTATTATTTTAAACCTCTCACATAAATACCATAAATACCATGTCCTTCAACGATTTTACCCTAGCCAGCGTCAAACAAAAATTTGGACTAAGCCTACACGAAACCCCTCACCTCTTTCAATCCATTGTCCCCATTACTATCAGTGAAACTCTCCAGCGATCGCTAGAAGAAAATACGATTCTAGCCCTAGCCAGTAATACTGAAAAAGCGCGCTCGGAAATGTTAATTATACCAATTCTGATTGAATTGCGTCGTTTTTTTAAATATCAAATCAGTTTTTTCTCTGGTATTAGCTTTAACGTTGAGCCTAGCCAGGGATTAAACGGAAACTGTGACTATATTATTAGCAATAGTCCAGAGCTTTTAATTTTAACGGCTCCGATTATGACATTCGTAGAAGCAAAAAAAGAAGACCTAAACTTAGGATTAGGACAATGTTTAGCGGAAATGGTCGCTGCTCAAATTTTCAATCAAAAGAATGATAGCTCAATTGAGACAATCTATGGCGTAGTCACATCTGGCACAAACTGGCGGTTCTTAAAACTTATCCACCAAGAGGTTTATATTGATCTAAGTGAGTATTATTTACAAAATATTAATCAAATTTTTGGCATATTGGTCTATATGCTATCATCTCTGGCTAAAATTTAAACTAATTTTTTTAATCAAAAATCAACGCCATGCAAACGCCTCAACAATGGTATGAAAAAAACAAAAGTCAACTGAAACAATATCGTGGTCAGTGGATTGCGTATGATGGTGATGGCATTATTGCTCATCATGCTAACTACGAAAAAATGATTGAATCTTTTACCCCTAGAAGTACTGATTATCTGATCGAACGAATTTATGAAACAGAGTTTGTTGAACCTGTAAAATTCTATCCTATTCGGTTTAAAATTCTAAAAAAGCACGAATGGCAACCTAAATATCCTGTTAATTTAACGTTTCAGATCACCAGAAACGTAAATTTATTAGTTGACTCTGGGGCAGATATTAGTTTAATTTCCTATCAATTAGGTCTTGATCTAGGTTACAAAAAATTACCTGAAGAAATTAATCATCAAGAAGAAGGTCTGGGAGGAAGTATCGAATACCTATTGCGGAACATTGAAATGAAAATAAACTCTCATCACTTTTCTGCTCCTGTTGCCTGGCTTCAGACCGAACATTGTGAAGAAGCACTATTAGGTCGGGAAGTTGTCTTTGATTTATTTGATATTGAATTTAAATAAGCAGAAGAAAGCATTATTTTTAAGAAACGCTCTTCTGGTTAAAGCTGGCTGTCTCTCTGTTTTATCTATTATTAATCCTAGACATGAAAATTACTACCATTGTTGGGGCAAGACCTCAATTTATTAAAGCTGCTGCCGTTTCTCGTATCCTACGAGCCGAGCCAAATATTACCGAGATTTTGATCCATACAGGACAACATTATGATCCTAATCTATCCGATATATTTTTCAAGGAACTAGAAATCCCTCAACCTGATTATCACTTAGGTATTGGTTCAGGGAATCATGGTCAACAAACAGGCCGAATGTTAGAGGCGATTGAAACCGTTTTAATAACAGAAAAACCCGATTGGGTTCTCGTTTATGGCGATACAAACTCAACTCTAGCAGGAGCCTTAGCCGCCGTTAAAATTCATATCCCTATTGCCCATGTAGAGGCAGGTTTACGCTCTTTTAATCGCCAAATGCCCGAAGAAATTAATCGCGTTCTGACCGATCACAGTTCAGATTTGCTGTTTGCACCAACAGAGGCTGCGGTTAACAATTTAAAAAAAGAAGGTATTGACACGAATAAAATACACCTTGTCGGTGATGTGATGTATGATGCGGCTCTTTTCTATGGGGAGAAGAGCGATCGCCATCGTCAATTGTTGCAAACCTTAAATTTAAAGCCGAAATCCTACCTCTTAGCGACAGTTCATCGAGCAGAAAATACCGATAATGTCCAACGTCTAGAAGCCATTTTTACTGCGCTTAACCAGATTGCCCAACAATATTCTGTGGTTTTACCCCTTCATCCTCGCACTCGTAAATTACTTCAGCAAAATCAATTAGAAAAGTTTACTCAAAATTTGACCCTACTTGAGCCAGTGGGTTATTTAGACATGGTGCAACTTGAAAAAAATGCCCGTTTGATTATTACTGATTCAGGTGGTGTTCAAAAAGAGGCTTATTTTTACCAAGTTCCTTGTATTACTCTACGGGAAGAAACCGAGTGGATAGAATTGGTGGATTTAGGTTGGAATTATCTAATTAGTCCTGACCATAGTGGGGCGATCGCCCAGGGGATTAAAATAGGCTTGGAAAAATCCTTGCCAATCAATATTAATGAACGCCCCTATGGAGATGGTCAAAGTGCGTTTAAAATTCAGAAAATACTATCCTCTAAAAAACCATGAAAATTCTGATCATTGCTTATTATTATCCTCCTCAAACCTATGCAAGAATTGCTTCATTACGCCCCTATAGTTGGGGCAAATACTGGAGTGAGATGGGACATGAAGTTCGAGTATTAACAACGTATAAGGGCAGAAATAAAGAAGAATTAGAACCATTTCCTAATGTAAAAATTGAAGAAATATCTTACTCTCCATTTGGTTCTTTAAGAAAAAAACAATCTCATAATACTATTCAATTTAATTCTCAAGAGAAGTCTTTTTTGAAAAATAAAATTCGCCAAAATTTGATTTTCTTCCAAAAAGAATTAGGCTTTGGAACTTTATTATATGGTAGTAATTTATGGATTTTTCCAGCCTATTTTCATAGTATTAAACTTTATCAATCATGGTCTTTTGATATTGTTATCAGTACATACGGCCCGCCTGCAAATCATGTTCTTTCAAGTTTAATAAAGTGTAAATATGATAAATTTTGGGCGGCTGATTACCGAGATTTATGGGGAGGACATCATTACTCAAAAGCAAAATATCTCTTTAGTTATTTAGAAAATATTTTTGAGAAAAAAATTATTACTTCTGCTGATTGTCTTATAACAGTTTCTTCTCCCCTTAAAAACAGCCTTCTTTCTCGCTTTAATTTACCCACTTTTATTATTGAAAATGGATTTGATGATAATCCATATAAGAGAGAGCAATTTACATATAAAAATCAATTAATACTAGTTTATACAGGAAGTTTTTATCCTGAAAAACAGAATTTATGTACACTTATGATGGCGTTAAGTCATTTAGAAAAAAACTTAACACCTAAAATCAAAATTGTGCTTCATACATTAAGCACAAATGAAATCTCAAAACTAATTGAAAAATATAAGGTTTCAGATATAATCAGAAATTCAAGTTTTATTGCTAGGGAAGAATGTTTAAAACTTCAAGCTAGTGCTGACCTTTTAATTTTTTTAGATTGGAATGAGCCTAATATAAAAGGAATCTTAACTGGTAAAATCTTTGAGTATATGGTAGCAGGAACCCCTGTCATTAATATTGGTTGTGACGATGAAACCGATGCTAGTCGCTTAATTACAGAATCAGGCATTGGTGTTAATTTAGGAAATGATCCCCAGGCGATCGCCGCCTATCTCAAACGGTTATTACAGGGCGAAAAACCCTACTATCAACCAAACCAAAGCGTGATCGAAAAATATAGTCGAAAAAAACTGGCAGAAAAAATGTTAGAGCAGATTCTCCATTATAAAAATCAGTCGGACTCAAACCGAATTTAGCCTTTTAAAAAAGTTTTAATGGTGTTTACAACCGCTTCAACTTTTTCGTCTTCTATTTCTGGCCAAATTGGTAAACTTAAGACTTTTTTAGAAAGGCGATCGCTGATGGGATTAGGAGGATATTGGCCAGCATAAATAGGGAGTTGATCCTGCGGAACAGGATAATAAATCATTGTCCCAATTCCTTGCGATGCTAAATACTGCGCTAACGACTCCCGTTGATTATTTAACACCCGAATAGTGTATTGATGGAAAACATGACCTTGGGTTAATTCAGGTGTAATAATTTCAGCAACATCGGCTAATAATTGATTATAAAGCTCGGCTACCCTACGTCTTCCTTGATTCCATTCTGCCAGATAATTCAATTTAACCCGCAATACGGCTGCCTGTAAGGTATCTAAACGTGAGTTATAACCGAGAATTTCATTATGATATTTTTTCTTGGCTCCATGAACCCTTAACATTTGCGTCATTTCTGCTATTTCAGGATCATCGGTCACAATCAAACCGCCATCTCCGTAGGCTCCTAAATTCTTGGAGGGAAAAAAAGAATAGGCCCCTACTTGCCCGATCGCCCCTGTATATTTTCCTTCTATTGTGTGAGCAAACTCATCAGACTGATCAACGCCATTGCCAAAATATTTAGCTCCAAAGGACTGGGCGCAATCTTCAATAACTTTTAAATTATATTCAACGGCGATCGCCATTATTTGGCCCATAGCCGCAGGTTGTCCGTAGAGATGAACAGGCATAATTGCTTTCGTTTTGGGTGTTATTTTGGCCTCGATTTCTTGAGGATTGATATTAAAGCTACGGGGATTAATATCAACAAAAATTGGTTTTGCTCCCACGTTACTGATAGATTCTGCCGTTGCAAAAAACGAAAAAGGTGTAGTAATAACCCCATCTCCTGCTCCGATTCCCATTGCCCTCAAGCCAATCACCAAAGCATCGGTTCCCGAATTAACCCCAATGGCATATTTCACGCCTAAATAATTAGCGACTTCCTGTTCAAACTGTTTAACTGCCTGACCCATAATAAATTGGCCAGAATCAAGTATCTCATTAATCGCCGCTTGGATTTCAGACCGAATTTGTTGATATTGGGGCTTCAAATCGAGAATAGGAATTTTCATAACAATAGAAATTTAAGTCTCAAGAGGACGAACTTCAAAGGTAGATATTTGTTGATAACTTTTACCAATTGAATCAGTGGCTAAACCCTGCTCATCAAACTCTAGCACATCTCCATAGGCACTCATCCAACCGACAATTTTAGCAGGAACTCCCGCCACCATGGCATAGGCAGGGACATCTTTTGTTACAACCGCCCCTGCCGCCACAAATGCACATTCATGGAGAGTTACACCACAAACAATAGTGGCATTGGCCCCAATACTAGCTCCTCGCTTAACTAAGGTTTTTAAGTAATCATTACTCGTATTGCGCGGGAACTCACAACGAGGCATTTTCACATTAGTAAAAACCATGCTAGGGCCACAAAAAACATAATCTTCTAAAATGACTCCCTCATAAAGAGAAACATTATTTTGGATTTTACAAAAATTGCCAATAGTAACATGATTCGCGACTAACACATTTTGCCCCAAAACACAATTCTCACCAATCTTTGCTTCGCCCAAGACATGACAAAAATGCCAAATTTTAGTTCCCCTACCAATTACGGCTCCTGTCTCTACATAGGCAGATTCGTGAACAAAATAATCTGACATTTATTCCTCCAAAGCTTTTTCCAAGATTTCTACCACTCGTGCTCCATTCCAACCATTAGAGAGAGGTTGTTGACGTGTTTCTAGACAGTCTAAAAAATGTTGACATTCCACTGCCAAAGGTTCAAGCATTTCTAGTTCAGCTTGCCAACTTCCTTGATCTTGATTGCGTAATTCCTGATCTACTGTTTTTTGATGAACAGTCACTGTTTTTGCAATTTCATCATAAACTAACATTCCTTTTTCCCCTAAAACAATTGTTGATCTTTCCAAATGCGGCCAATACCAACAACAATGGATATGGGCAGATTGGCCTCCCTTAAAACTGAGATTAACGTGAACATTATCGGCAATGTGAGGCTGCAAAAAGTTTTGTGATTGTGCTTGTACTGCTGCTAATTCAGGATTGCCTAAAAGTTCTAAGACAACAGAAACATCGTGGGGCGCAAACGACCACCAAACATTTTCTTCTCGTCTCACTTTGCCTAACTTATTGCGAATAGTTGCAACATGATAAACCTTGCCCAATTTTCCTTGGTGAAGATAATCTTTCATCCAACGAATAGCGGGTTGATATAACAATAAATGACCCACCATTAAAATTTTCTCTTGCCGATCAGCCAATTTTGCCAAATCTTCTGCTTCCGAAAACCTTAAGGTCATCGGTTTTTCGATAAAACAATCTTTTCCAGCCCCTAAAATTTGTTTGGCTAACCGATAATGGCTAGGGGCTGGTGTGGCAATCACAAACGCAGAAATTTCACTCTCTAAAGCTTCCTCTAAGGTTGTAAATAATTGCAGTCCAGGGTAGAGAACTTGAAGTTTTTCCTGTTGAGTAAGATCAATTTCAACTACTCCAGCTAAAGCTTGTAGCTGATAAAATTGTCGCACCAAATTTTGTCCCCATTGACCTGCGCCGATGACAATTACAGATTTCATACTTAAACTTTCAAACTTAAATTTATAGGAGAGTGACTTTTTGGCGATCGCAATTTAAATGACGAGTGATGCCCCTGGTATCAAAAACCGCCTTAGCTTGATGAATGAGATTAATATAGTTAATATTACTATGATCCGTTGTAATAATGACCAAATCAACCGATTGGATGATGGCATCAGTAAGGGGAACTGACTGAAAAGATTGTTGACCAATGACTAAATCCGCCACATAGGGATCATGGAAAAAAAGCGAAACCCCATCAGCCAAAAACCTTTCCATTAATTTGAGGGCAGGCGATTCTCGACAATCTCCTAAGTCTTTTTTATAGGTTACACCAAGAATTAAAATCTGAGACTTAGAAGGAGCAATACCCAAACGATTTAAAATTCGCCAAGCCTTATCTTCCACAAATTCAGGCATTCGACGATTGACTTCCCCTGCTAAGGAAATAAAATGGGTTTCAAAGTTAAATTCTTTTGCTTTCCACTCCAAATAATGAGGGTCTAAGGGAATACAGTGACCGCCCACACCAGGCCCAGGATAAAATGGCATGATGCCAAAGGGTTTTGTATTGGCGGCATCCAACACTTCCCAGATATTTAATCCCATGCGATCGCATAAAAGTGTTAATTCATTCACTAAAGCAATATTGACTGCCCGAAAGGTATTTTCAAAAACTTTCACCAATTCTGCTGCCTTAGCACTACTAACCGGCACTACATTTTCAATCGTTTCTCGATAGAATAAAATAGCCGCTTCTAGGGAAGCTGGATCAGACGCTCCAACGACTTTGTTCGTATTTTTTGTTGTGTAACGCTGGTTACCTGGATCAACCCGTTCAGGAGAATGAGCCAAAAAGAAATCTTGACCCTGTTTTAAACCACTGGTATTTTCTAAAAGGGGGCGTAACACATCATCTGTTGTGCCTGGATAGGTCGTAGATTCCAAACTAATTAATTGCCCATGTCGAAGCCTTTTCGCAATTTCTTCCGTCACATTACAGACATAACTCAAATCAGGAGCAAGATTCTTGGTTAAGGGAGTAGGAACGCAGATAATTAAGACATCTATCTCAGGAATATGGTCAAAATCACTAACGGCTCGGAGATAGCCTGTTTCCACGAGGGTCTTTAATTCTTGATCGTCCACATCGGGAATATAGTTAATCCCCTGATTAATTTTGTCGGCTCTGCGGGGATTTTGTTCAATACCAATCACTTTAAAGCCAACTTTCCCCTTCTCCACCGCAAAGGGTAAACCAACATACCCCAAGCCAATTACTCCAACCAAAGCTGTACGCTGGCTGATCTTCTCTTCTAACTGATCGAGGGCTGGAAACTGTTCTCGTAGAGTCTGATTTGGATTCATCTGATTGAGATAATTCAAGGGGCTAACCGCAATGTACCCCAAACAACCAGCCGAATCGGCAGAACTTCAAAAATCGTTACGTTTTCCTAGTCACATCCGATCATTATTGCTCGTTCAATTTACAATCAATCACTAGTATTTTTACTCTTAAATACTCCTTTTTGAATAAATCAAGAAAAAATTATTAATCTCTATGAATCCCCAAAACAACCAAGAAAAGAATGAAATGTTAATGAGTGTTGTTATTACCTGTTACCGAGAAGAGAAACTTCTTAACGAAGCGGTTGATAGTGTCATGAACCAGACTTTATTACCTAAAGAAATTATCATTGTCAATGATGCTTCTTCCCATGTTGAAACCAATCAAGTTTGCCAAGAGCTAGAAAAAAATTCTGCCATTAGGCTGGTCTGGCGAGACGAAAATGGCGGCCCTTCTGTTGCTCGTAATCATGGTTTTCAGATAGCCACAGGAGAAATTCTAGTCCCCTTAGACGCTGATGATTTACTACCTGTTAATGCGCTACAACTTATTTATAATGCTTTTGCTCAGAATCCCAATATTGGTTTTGTGTACGGTAATTATAGCCGACAGGATAGGAGTCACACTTTAGCGAAAATAATTACACCTGGAGATATTGCTTTGGCTCAAACGTTAAAAGCCAAACCTTTTTCTGTTAGCACTCATTGGCAATTATTGGGGTCTGGGCCAATGCGACGTTCTCTGTGGCAAACCTTAGAAGGTTATGATCCCAATTTCGGTGTAGAAGATCTCCATGATTTAGAATTTTGGTTAAGGGCGATCGCTGCTGGTGTTGCCTACAGTTATATTCCAGAGGTTATCTATATCTGGCGTAAATATCTCGGTGGTAATACCCAGCAAGTTACACCGATCGCCTGGTACCGTATCGCTAAAAAGTATTTTGATATTTATCAATCTGTTGGTCTTCAGTATCGCGCCATAGAGTTAATCTTGTTAGGGGCGAAGTGGAATAATAACTCAGCAGAAGTTAAAGATTATTCTCGGCAACTATGGCAATGTATCCTTGCTGGTCAATTTCAATTTTCTAGTCTAATTATTCTCTTTATTCCTTCTTGTTTTTTTAATTTTTTAATTAAAAATCGATTCATTAAACGCTGATTTTCTGATTTTAATCTAGTATGGGTGTAATTCCCCGCCCCTTGGGGCGAAAAATATAAACTTGCAATGGAAACCAACGGTTTGCGAGCAAACGATTTCCATACCCCGCCCCTTGGGGCGGAACTTTTTTG
>JAYKJI010000453.1:0-17607 GCA_035285405.1 Snowella sp.
CTTTACCGATTCATGCCGTTTATCGTCGCAGCCGTTTTTATCCGGCTAAAATCACATCTTTTATTGATTTTTTATCAGAAGAGTTTAAACTCGATCCTTGGGTTTCTAGTTACGGTACCATTGTAGTTGATTAAGTTGATCAAATTAGTCGGTTTAATCCAGAAGTGTTAAACGTCGAAAAAGGTGAATAAAATCAGCAAAAGTAGTTAGAATAATAAACACAAAAATGAGATTTACAGAGAGACGATCAAGGCTTATTCATATCTAAACTTAACCCCGCTTCTAGTCATCTTAAAAAAAGGTTTAGACTCGCCAGAACATTAAAGTTTTGTAAACAAATTAGCAACTTTAAGCTAGGTCAAATCTGGCCATCCTTAACCGCATTGTATCTTTGCTTAAAGGCCTGTTGCTGTTGATGATGATCCACAATGGGGTCATAGTATCCCAAGGCACGACGTTCCAAAGGAGAAATTTTTCCTGTCAATAAAGCTGACGTTTCCAGCGATCGCAGTTCGGGCAACCATTGACGAATATAATCGGCTTCGGGATCAAATTTTTGGGCCTGGGTAAGCGGATTAAAAATCCGTAAAGGACGGGGATCCATACCACTAGAAGCACTCCATTGCCAACCGCCATTATTGGCAGCAAGATCGCCATCATAGAGCCTTTGCATAAAATATTTCTCGCCCCATTGCCAATTAATAATCAAATCCTTGGTTAAAAAACTAGCCACGATCATCCGACAACGATTGTGCATCCATCCCGTTTCATTTAACTGTCGCATAGCCGCATCCACAATGGGATAACCCGTTTTTCCGTCACACCAGGCTTGAAAATAATCCGGATTATTATCCCAGGGAAACTGTTTAAAAATATCTCGATAGGCTCCTGTGGTCAAAGCCGGAAAAAAGTAAAGACAATGTTGATAAAATTCTCGCCAAGCTAACTCCTGTTGCCAGGTTTTAATACTAGCATTTGTTTCTTCACTGCGACTATTTTCCAGCGCGTCTAGGGTTCTTTGCCAAATTGTCCGAATGCCGATCGCACCAAATTTTAAAGCTGCACTGAGTTGAGAGGTTCCGGCGATCGCGGGAAAATTGCGTTGTTCTTGATAATTACTGAGAGCCTGATCCACAAACCAATCTAATTGAGCTTGGGCTGCTTTTTCTCCAGGTGCTAAGGGTAACGTCTGGGGCCAAATAAAGCCTAATTCCGTCGCAGTGGGTAAGGGAATAGAACGGAAATTTTCACCTAAACTTGCCACCAAATCTAATTCTGTTGTGGTCAAACCGCCTAAGCTTTGGGGAGTGAGGGCAATACTGGCTTTAGGTTGCTGAGACCAGTTTTTCCAAAAAGGCGTATAAACCGTATAGGGTTGTTGATTTTGAGATAAGATTTCACCGGGATAATGCAGTAGTTGATCCCAACCCGTTTCTACCATGATGCCCTGGTCACGTAGAGTCGTTGCGACTAATTGATCTCGTGTTTGGGCATAGGGTTCACAGTCTAAATTCCAAGCCACAATTTTTGCTTGTAAGACCTGGGCTAAATTTAATAAAATCTCAGCAGGGGAACCCGAACAAATTAACAGTTGACTGCCTAGTTGTTGATAACTAGCCTGTAATTCGGCTAAACAACCCAGTAAATAAGTAACCCTGGCGGGAGCTAAATCATCGGCTGCTAAAATTTGCGGATCGAGACAAAAAATACCAACAATTCTTGCACTTTTCTGCTGTGCCTTGGCCAAACCGAAATTATCATTGATTCGTAGATCACGACGATGCCAAAAAAGGACTAAGGGATTCATCACATTAACCGACCTAAAATTATGCTGCCAAGCTCAATTTCATCAAAAAATAACTGGTAATGGTTTTAGCATCAATGGCTTGACCCGCTACAATTGCCTGTTCAAATTCAGCAAAGGTCATCAAAACCACTTCCATATCTTCATCCTCATCCTGTTCGGGCGGTTGGGCTAACTTTTCTAAATCCTGGGCTAAATAGGCATAAATATATTCATCGGAATAGCCTGGTGCTAAGGGAAATTTCCCCAGCGATCGCCATTGGTAGGCCCGATAGCCTGTTTCCTCTTCCAATTCACGCTTAATGGTTTCCGCCGGATCTTCAGTCGGTTCAACAGTTCCCGCCGGAAATTCTAATAAACGTCCTTGCAGAGCAAATCGATATTGATTAACCAAAATCAGACGACCATCAGCAGTTAGAGGAACCGCTAAAGCTCCCCCTGGATGGCGAATACATTCCCACTCCCCTTCTACTCCGTTGGGTAAGCGACGCTGACACACTTCAAAGTCAAATTTACGACCTTGATATCGCAAACGTTCTTTTAACAAAAGGCTCGGTTCGTTGCTCGATGTCATAGAAATATAGACCTAAAAGTAAAAAATGGTAACAATATTAAGCAGTGATTCAATTAGAACAGTTCGGAATTATCTCAAACAAATTGAACCTATTGTAAGTTGAGAAAATTGTCCAAAGCTGCAATCATGGTCGGTGGCCAACGGCGAATTTCTTTGACCCAATCTAAATTTTGATAACGACTATCCATGCCCACGGCTGCTACCCAATGACTTTCGGCTTCTCCCTGTTGTCCGGCTGTCCAGAGGGCTGCGGTTAAAGCGGCTCGCATATCGGGAAACATGGGATATTTCCGCACCAGATCCCGCATGGTTTTGATCGCTTCGGCTTTTTTACCCGTTTCGTAGAGAGCTAAGGCGGTATTGGCCCGTGCAAAGGCAAAGTTAGGGGCAATTTCTGAGGCTTTTTGAAAATCTGTCAGGGCCTGTTGCCAATTTCCTAACCCCCCTTCCGCATTGCCACGATTGTTATAGGCCATGGGATCTTGGGGATCGATGACTAAGACCTGGTTATAGTCGGCGATCGCTGCTTGAAAATTGCCCTGGGCTTCGAGGGCGGCTCCGCGATTGAGATAGGAATCGGGCTGATCGGGGGCTAAGAGAATCGCTTGATTAAAATCCTCAATGGCTTCTGCTATTTTGTGCTGACTAACCCTGGCATTGCCGCGATTGCTCCAGACCGCCGGATTAGTGGGAAAATCCGTAATTAAAGTTGTCCAATAACTTTCTGCCTGGGCAAAATCTCCCTTTTCGGTGGCTTCAAAGGCTTGTTGGGCGATCGCTTCCCCTGCCTGTAATTGTTCTTCCGTAAAAGTAGGAAAGTCAAGTTCTGCCGCCTGGAGGGGAAAACTGACCAGCAGCCAAAGACACAAAACGGTTAATCCAGTCCAAAACCAACGCAACATCAGGGGTTCCTTAATTTTGTAAAGTTTGTTATTGATTAGGCTTTATTATCACCCATCTTGCTGAGATAGGCTTGATAACCAACCTCTTCCAGGAGGGCTTGTTTTTCTAAAACCAGATCTTGCAAATCCTGACGATAATCTTGAAGTTGTTGTTGAAGCATGGGGTCGTAGGCTCCTAAAATTTGCACAGCCAACAAACCCGCATTTTTGGCATTACCGATCGCCACTGTGGCCACAGGAATTCCCGCCGGCATTTGCACAATGGAATAGAGAGAGTCGATCCCCTGAAGGGTTTTGGTTTGGATCGGAACACCAATCACGGGTAACGTTGTTAAGGCCGCTACCATGCCAGGTAAATGGGCGGCTCCACCTGCTCCGGCAATAATGACCTTTAAACCTCTTTCCCTAGCGGTTTTTGCATAGTTCACCATTCTTTCTGGGGTACGATGGGCCGAGACAATGGCCACTTCGTAGGCAACCGTAAAATCATCACACACCGCGATCGCCGCCTGCATGGTGGGGAGATCGGAATCACTGCCCATGATGATACCGATGAGGGGAGAAGGAGAAGCCATAAAATTTAACTAAATTCAATATTGAATAGCAATAACCTGATTCGATTGTAACTGAGTACGTCTTCTGGCATTGGACTGATCTTTTTTAACCCCGTACCCCATGACTGCCTTTTTCCCCGCCCTGATTTCCGTTGCCTTAATGGTCTTATTAGGCGCGATCGCTGGCCGAACCCTTTCTTTGGAGGTGCACACCCTTTCCCAACTCAGTGTTTATATCTTGGCTCCCGCCCTAGTGGCTGACGGACTCTATCGCAATCATCTATCCCTACAAAGTGCCTTCGGTTTACTGGCCGGTTTTACCCTAATTTCCCTGATTCTCTATCTGGTGCTTTGGGGATTGGGAAAAATATTGAAACTATCAACTTTAACTCGCAAGAGTCTTTTGGCCACCACGCTCTTACCCAACAATGGCAATTTGGGCTTACCCCTTTTGGCTTTTACTTTGGGAGAAGACGGTTTACAACGGGCCATTATTTACATGATCGGCTCTAGCATTCTCCTCTTTGGTATTCTTCCCGCCCTTTTAGCTGGCCATTCTGTTCGTTCCGGCTTAACTCTTACCCTCAAATTACCCTTGATGTGGGCGATCGCGGGAGGGTTAGGACTTCAGGTTTGGCATCTCAAATTACCCGCCAATTTAGAAGTTACCCTCAATCAATTAGGACAAGCAGCTATTCCCATCGCTTTAATTATTTTGGGCATTCAATTAACCCGTACCCGTTTTGGGCTAGGTCGTCATGAATTAGGGGCAACGGCTCTCAAATTGCTATTGGCTCCCCTGATTGCCTATGGGGTAGGAAGATTGCTTCATCTTCAAGCGATCGATCTTCAGGTTTTAATTCTCCAAACTGCCATGCCCACCGCCGTCAATACAGTGGTGTTAGTAACAGAATTTGGCGGAGATGCGATTAAGGTTGCTCGTACCGTCGTCTCCTCTACCCTAGCCAGTTTGATAACGCTTCCCTTTCTACTATGGGCTACAACTCAGATGGTTGGTCATTAGCAGGCTTGTCGGTGCGATCGTGATGTAAGCTTTCAAAAGTACGAATATTGGGGGACATAGATTTTCAGCAGCAGGAAAAACCCATGATAATTATCAAATTGTGATACACAATATTATCCTTGAATTATTTTAAAACTGCGTTATAAAAGAGGGAGAAAAACGATCAATCTCCCTACTCTATTAATTCTCACTTAATAATTGCCAAGCGCGATCGCTGTAAAATCAATATCCGATCAATCAAGTGCCATTGGTGATAGGTTCCTTGCTAACCACAAAGCGGTGGGCAACGGTTTCTGGTTGAATGGCCGACAACACCACATGACTAGAATCTGTAATAATTACCGCTCTAGTGCGACGACCATAGGTCGCATCGACTAATTGCCCCCGTTCACGCGCGTCACTAATAATCCGTTTAATGGGAGCAGATTCGGGACTCACAATCGCAATCACTCGATTGGCAGAAACGATATTACCAAAACCAATATTGATGAGTTGTACATCCATCGAAAATCACCTTAGAGTTGTGTGAGCAAGAGCAAAAATGTCGCAAAGGGATATTGAGATCAGAGAGGTTTTTGACACAACTCTCTAAACCCAAGGTGACCATCTTCAGACTTTAGCCGAATTTTAATCTTTTTTGTGCATTTTTACTTATATTTCTCAGTTTTCTGGAAATCAAAAACCCTTACCTCTATCTAAAGATAGATTAATTTCCGATGACAGACTGTAAAACTTGCACTAAAGCAATCTTGCTAAATTTTTTGAGCGTTTTCTCTCTTAATTGAGGTTTTAGAGTTTGATAATTTTTGTTATTTAATAACTCAATACAAGCCTTAGCAACCGCATCTACATTGCGGTGAGGAACTTGCCAACCCAATTGGCCATCTTGAAGCGGATCTGCCGAACCATCTGCATCACCGGCAATCACCGGCACACCACAGGCCAACGCTTCTAAATAAACAATGCCAAATCCTTCCTGGGAAGGCATGACATAACCATCGGCAAGACGATAGTAATCCACTAAATTTTCGGAGGGGACAAAACCAACAAAAATAACCTGTTCAGTTACCCCTAATTCTTCGGCCAATCGGACTAGTCGAGGTTGATCATCGCCACGACCAATCACCAAATATTTAAGTTGAGGATAGTTGTATAAAATTTGCGGTAAGGCCCTTAAGGTGACATCCACTCCTTTATAAATATCTCCTGACCAAAGACGGGCAACGGTGATTAAAACGTTATGACCCGCTAACCCATATTGCTGCATTAATACTGGAGAAGCTGGGCCAGGACAGAACACGTCTCCATCCACGACGCAGGGAACGATGTGTACCCGCTCTGGTTCAATCTGATTGGCTTGACAGAGGCGATCGCGGCTATAGCGGCTCAGTGTCCAAATTGAATTAGCTTGATGTAAGGCCAGTTTTTCTAGGATGGGTAAGGGTTCCCAAACTTCTTTGCCATAGGTCATCACGGTATAGGGAATGTCAAAAAGACGGCAGAGCAGAGCAATGAGGGGAGATAACTTACTATGGCCGCAGAATACCCGTTGGGGTTTTTCCAATCTAAAGGACTGTAAAAGGGCGATCGCTAATTTCAGACGACCCCGCCAGGCTGACAACGTTTTAAGATAATGAAATTTCAGTCGAACATCATTAAAGGGATTTTGACAATCCGAGGAATCGCGTAATAGGAAAATCTCAGCCACAGGAAGTGAGGAATCTAAGGATGACACCGGCTCTAGTCCCTCTAAATAAGCTGCCAAAACATTCCTGGCATAGGACTGAATTCCGCCTTCTTCCGAGAAAACGGTGATAAAAACAAAACAATGACGCATTATTTTTCTTTAATCTCTTGATAACGCCTAGAACTTCTCTCATTATGACCTGGTAGTTCATCAACAAAAAAGACAAATGGCTCTCTATCCCATTACCTCCTCGGCAATATTAAGAAATATTAAGGAATATTACGAAACTAAGACTTTCGTCGTCGTTAGATGTACCCTACTGAGAGTAGAAAGATGATTAACGCATTCATGTTTCGCGATACGCGCCCGAACAGAGTTGAACTCGAACATGCACTCGAACAACGGTCTCTTTTGGGAAAACGGAAGACCATTCAACGGTTGCGCATTTAAATTGCATAGTGATTTTGCTGAAATCTCTGTAACAAGAGGCTTAACCCCTTGCCCCTAGGCGTTTGAGATGATTAACCGCTTAAAGACATATTTTAAAGATAAACAGAATTTATATTCTTACTCTTAAGTCACAAAGATTAAAACATCATAAAACTTGATAGCCAATGATTAAAAAGAAGAAAAAGCACTCAACTGCTCTATCTAATCAAGAAGTGGAAAAGCTGATTGATTTACCCACTCAGAATAGGTTAGAGATTGGAGATCTCTGCAATGACGAAAAGGATGATCCGAATCAAGTTCATCTCACTCACTTTATTCAGCCCCATGGTGTTTTCTTTGTTTTAGAAGAACCGAACTTTACTATCTTACAAATTAGCGATAATACAGAAGCCATTTTTGGCATAGCAGCCAGCAGTTTATTAGGGAAACCTCTTTCTACCCTATTTGCCCAGACTGAGATAGAGAATCTCTCTCAAAATCTTCAGGATCAAGCGATTGAAACGTTTAGTGCCTTTACCTTTACCAGTATTGTCAAGAATGATGGGCAAGAATTTAGAGGATTTGTCCATCGCAATCAACAAACACTCATTTTAGAAATTGAAATTTTAGAATCCCAGGCGACTCTCGACAATAGAGAGGAAAATGATTTTTATAGCTTAATTAAGACTTCACTGCTCAGAATTAAGCGAGCCTCCAGCTTCCAAGCCACTCTAGATGCGATCGCTGCCGAAGTTCGCCAAATTACAGGTTTTGATCGGGTCATGGTTTACCGTTTGGACTTGGATAATACAGGGGTTGTGATTGCGGAAAGTAAACGAGAAGATTGGGAATCCTATTTGGATTTGCACTATCCTGCCGTTGATATTCCAGAGAATTGTCGTAAACTCTATTATGAAAATTGGCTTCGCACAATTGTAGATGTTAATTGCCAGTCAGTCCCCATTATTCCTGCCAACCATCCCCAGACCAAAAAACGAACCGATCTGAGCTTTTCTATTTTACGCAGTGTGCCAGACTGTCATCTAGAATATCTCCGGAATATGGATGTGGCAGCCACTCTCTGTATTTCCTTAATTAATGAACATCAACTTTGGGGATTAATTGTGTGCCATCATGGTTCCCCTAATTTTGTCTCCTATGAAAAGCGAAAATATTGTGAATTGTTGGGACAGGTAATGTCCTTAGAGTTAATTAAACGTCAGGAAAAAGAAGCCAAACGTTACTGGGCAGAGATTAAAAATATTCAAACCTATTTACAACAAACCCTCAAGGATTTAATGCCACTCCAGAGTACTGGGGTGAGTCAAATTTTAAAAAAGTATTCCCATAACATTCTCGATTTAGTCAATGCCCAGGGAGCCGTAGCTTATTTTGACAGTGAATTGACTTTGCTAGGAGAAACCCCCGATCGCCAACAGGTACAGAAATTACTCGCTTGGTTTTTAGGCTTTTCTAAACAGGAAGTTTTTGCGACCAATAGTCTCTCCAAGGTTTACCCTGAGGCGATCGCCTTTAAAAATGTAGCCAGTGGCTTTTTAGGTATTTCCATTTTTCTAAATCAGACTTCTTACCATTTACTCTGGTTTCGTCCCGAAATTATTCAAACTGTTAATTGGGGAAGAGATCCCCATGAGACCTTGCCCGACAATCCACAAGAAACTCCCCGTCTTTCTCCCCAAGGCTCCTTTGAAACCTGGAAAGAGATCGTAAAAGCAACTTCTTTACCTTGGCAAATGCTCGAAATTGATGCAGCCAAAGAATTGAGAAATACCCTGATGTTGGCGGCCCTGGAGTTTTCCCAGTCGGCCCTGTTAAAAGCGGCCAGGCAGGCGGATGTGGCTAATCAAGCAAAAACCCAGTTTCTCGCTAAAATGAGCCATGAATTGCGGACTCCCCTTAATGCCATCCTGGGTTTTAGCCAAATGATGAACCGAGATGAAAGTTTGTCGGTAGAGCATCGGCAACATTTGGCCATTATTAATAACAGTGGTGAGCATTTACTGGCCTTGATTAATGATGTTTTGGAGATGTCAAAAATCGAAGCAGGTAAATTAAGTTTTAATGAAAGCTCCTTTGACTTATATCAGGTTTTAAATGCGATTGAGCAGATGTTAAAATTAAAAGCTCAAACCAAAAATTTGCAGCTAATCTTAGATTTTTCACCAGGCATTCCTCGCTATATCCAAACCGATGAAAGTAAACTACGTCAAGTTCTGATTAATCTTTTAGAAAATGCAATTAAATTTACCCATTCAGGAACTATTTTATTAAGGGTACATCCGGGCAAAGAACCTCAACATCTTATTTTCGAGATTTCGGATACCGGAGTCGGCATTGCTGAAACAGAATTAGCCACCTTATTTGATCCCTTTGTCCAAAGTGAATCGGGACGACTTTCTATGCAGGGAACGGGTTTAGGGCTGCCCATCAGTCAACAATTTGTCAGATTAATGGGAGGAGATATTACGGTAACGAGCGAGGTTGGACATGGTTCAACTTTTACCTTTGATATTCATGTTCGCTGTGATGTTAATAGCCATCCCTTAGATGCTTTGGCCGCAAATCCTAATCAAATGCCGATCGCCCTAGCTCCCAATCAGCCTCAATATCGTATTGTCGTGGCTGAAGATGTCAATGAAAATCGTTTGCTTTTGTCACAATATCTCTCTTCTTTGGGTTTTGAAGTTCGTTTAGCAACCAATGGACAGGAAGCGATCGCTGTTTGGCAAGAATGGCAACCCCAGGTAATTTTAATGGATGTCTTGATGCCAATTATCGATGGTCATGAAGCGACCAAACGCATTAAGGCCCTGCCCAATGGGGAGAAAACAATTATTATTGCCCTAACCGCTAACGCTTTTTCCGATGCCCAAATGATGGCCTTAGAAGCCGGTTGTGATGACTATTTAGCTAAACCTTTCCGTCTGGAAGCAATTCTGGATAAGTTAGGTAAGCATCTCAATGTACAATATTTGTACGAGGATTCTAGAACCTCCTCAGACCAATCCTCGGATCAGCATTCAACCTTAACCCCAGAAATGTTACAGATAATGCCTTCACTTTGGATTGAACAACTCCATGATGCGGCTTTGCAGATGGAAGAAGAAGTAATCCAGGCTTTGATTGCCCAAATTCCCCCTGAGAATGAAACTCTAATTCAACAACTAAATCATCTTCTGGATAATTTCCGTTCAGATCTTATCGTTTCTTTAACGACACCAGCATCATGAATAGTGATTCCCTAACCAATCTCAAAACAGCCAAGGAAACCATTCTCATTGTGGATGATTCCCCCGATAATTTACGGGTACTATCCCTCATGTTAAAATCCCAAGGCTATGACGTTAAAAAAGCGATCAGTGGCCGTTTTGCGATGCAGGCTCTGGAGGTTATTCATCCCGATCTGATCCTGTTAGATATTAATATGCCAGAGATGAATGGTTATGAAATCTGTCAGTTATTAAAAGAAAAACCGAATGTAGCTGATATCCCCATTATTTTTATTAGTGCTTCCCATGGTGTTTTGGATAAGGTCAAAGCTTTTCGTATTGGCGGTGGGGACTATATTACTAAACCCTTTCATCTAGAAGAAGTTCTGATTCGCGTGGAAAATCAACTCACTCAAGCTCGCCTTTATCACGCCTTGCAACAACAAAATGATCAACTTAAAACAGAAATAGATCGGCGTTGTGCAGTGGAAATGGCCTTATTAGAAGCCAATCATCAGTTATCCTTATTAGCATCTCTGGATGGCTTAACGGGAATTGCTAATCGTCGTCGTTTTGATGAATATATCATTGCTGAATGGCAACGGGCAATGCGAGAGCAACATCCACTGTCGTTAATTTTAATTGATGTGGATTATTTTAAAAATTATAATGATACCTATGGACATTTGCTGGGAGATGACTGTCTCAAGAAAATTGCAGAAATTCTTCAAAGAATGAGTCAGAGAGCGACTGATTTAGCGGCTCGTTATGGGGGAGAAGAGTTTGTTCTAATCCTGCCTAACACCTCTCAATGTGGTGCTCAAAAAGTGGCCCAGCGCATTAAAGAAGCGATCGCTGATCAAACGATTCCTCACAAAAATTCCTCTGTGTCCGAACAGGTTACCCTGAGTATGGGAATTATGACCGTCATTCCTAACATCATGATGGAAATGGCTGATTTTATTAGTCGGGCCGATCAGGCGTTATTCAAGGCAAAATCAGAAGGACGCGATCGCATTGTTAGCATGAATTATGGAGAATTTATGTAATAGCAAGAATCAACGGTGTACTCAAGAATAGTTTTCTTGACTTTTTGTTATAGTTTTATTAATCTTTTCCTGAAGTAGCGGATCAAGCCAGGAATAATAAGCTGGATAAACGGGTAAACGGGAAACCAATTCCCAACCCGATCGCTGAAGTATTTTGCTGAGTTCTTGATGATCTTGATGGGGATAACTGGGATTAACTTCATCAATGGGGCTAATACCGCCTAAATCTCTAACTCCAGCCTCCAGGCAAGCTAATAAAATGTGCTGATCAGAAATTAAATTAGGTGGAATTTGTAAGGTAATTGTGGGAGGAAGTATCGCCTTCGCTTGGGTAATAATCTGGGGCAGTTTTGCGAGAGAAAAAGATGTTATCGGTAAACCCTGTTTTTGGCCTAAACAATGGGGTTGGATAATCACTTCTTGGATATGACCGTATTGTTCCTGCACTGCGGCGATCGCGGTTAAACTGTCCCACCAATCTTCTTCCTGTTCCCCAATACCTAATAAAATACCCGTGGTAAAGGGAATTTTTAATTCTCCGGCCCATCGTAATTGTTGTAAACGGAGTTCTGGCAGTTTACTCGGAGCCTGACGGTGAACAGTCTCTAACAACCTCGGTGTGATCTGTTCGATCATTAAGCCCA
Source organism: Snowella sp. (assembly GCA_035285405.1). Taxonomy (GTDB): domain Bacteria; phylum Cyanobacteriota; class Cyanobacteriia; order Cyanobacteriales; family Microcystaceae; genus Woronichinia. The sequence continues at coordinate 11,898 of JAYKJI010000453.1, forward strand.
TCGACACATTCACCTGCTTAAGGCGTTCCATTTCCTGATAGCTTAAGGGGCCCACATTGGTATGGGGAAAAAAAACCAGTGATAACGCTAATTCACATAAATGATAAATGTGCTGAAACCAATCTCCTCGACGAGGCGATCGCGGATGAACTTCCCCACTTAAAATTAGAATTTCGGTAATGCCTTGATTTTGCAGCGATCGCAATTTTTGATCAGCATTCTCTAAGGATAACCAAGAATCTTGCCCTGGATCAACACGGAAATTGCAATATTCACACCGATTAAAGCATTCATAGGTGGGTACCAAAGTATAAGCCGGACTATAGGTAATCCGGCGAGACAATGGTATATTTTGGGTCATTGAAGGCTATAACTAACAATTGATAGACTATATCATCCCTTAAAAAGCGATAGGATATTAATCTTTTTGATCATTTTTAGCTTTGGCTAAACGTCGTTTAAAAGAAACGCCAAAACCAATGGCAGACACTGCACCTAGCATGGTAAAAGGTTCTGGGGTACCAGCCGTTCCACCCCCTGGAATACCTCCTCCTGGAGCACCGCTACCTGAAGTGCCGCTACCTGAATGTTCGTCTTCGTTTTCCTCACCATGATTATCAAATGGCAAATCATCATCAGATGAGTATTCATCATCATTGGATGCGTGCTCATCATCATCATGATCAGAATGATTCTCGCTATCAGAATGGTTAGAATCAGAAACTTCGACTTTATCTGAACCATTACTCGCTTTGGCGACACCTGCTGTTACCGGAATAAACAGAGTAGCGATCGCGAATCCGCCAATCAAGTATAAAAGAGTTTTGCTAATTTGGGTTTTATTGAAAATACTCATTGAAGGATTTTCCTGATATAGTACAATTGATTTAGTAAAATAGATCTAGATAGCGACAGTTCAAGGCTTCTGTAAGAGATATTGCCTAGGGAACCTTGTCAAAGATATAAATAAGGATTCAAAACGCAATTTTTAGATATTCTGGGAGAAAAACTTAGTTATTTTCTCTAGCCCATAGGAGATAAATTGCGTGTTCTCAGCGGAAGCACTTAGATTTAAATTGAGTATAGCACCATTTCCTCAAATTTAGCCAGTATATTTTCGTATAACTTGCGTATAATTTTCCTGACATCCCAATATAGCCATATTCCAAAGAGTAAAACACAAAATAAGCCTTAAAGCTTTACTATATAAGGATTACAGAATCTCAAACAAGATACTTTTTTTTCTGAAATATTTGTTTTTTAAAGCTTAATTAAATCTATTTTTTCTGGTGGGTACTTTTTTGAAGTTAATTTAAAGCCATCTATTTTCTAGAAGAAATGATTGGCCATTCAAAAGACTTTTTTAAAGATTAATTAAAGATCGCTATTTTTTTCGTCTTTTTTTAAATATATTTAAAGTGAGCCATTGCGTATTTAAATACCTGGGAATTTTACTCACACTCCATAACTCTCTAACAAAAGGCTTAATCCATTTCTTACGCCGCTATTCTCCTAATTCCTCGGTACAAAAAAAACACCAACGGGAAAACCCCACTGATGTTCTCTTAAATCCTGACTTTTATTTGAAACAAGCCCCAAAAAGGGACTAACTAGGCCTCTTCAGCCGTATAGGGTTTAATGCTGACGATTGTGCCGCCTAAACGAGTAATACGGCGCATTTCTTCGTTCATACGGGCATAGGGCACCTTCATGAAGACACTGCCACTGCGACGGAAATCATAAGCGTTATTACCGCTCTCTTCCGTTTGACGTAGGCCACTAACTTCATAAACAAAGAACCGATTACTTGCCGCACCAGCCAATTGACCTAACATAAGCTTTTGTTCTCTCCTAAGCTGAAAATTTCTAAGCAAAAATAAAGACATAAGGAAAAGGAGTAACTAAATTCTCTACCCAGAAAAATACTCAGTAAAGAACCTTTTACCGCTTTTCCCCATCTCATTAATTCAGGCTAGCCGGCGTAATGCTGGCAACCTTACCACCAGAACGGTAAATTTGCTCTAAAGTATTGTTCAGTTGTTCAAAGGGAACAATGATTGCTTTGTTACTACGACGAACTTTAGGATAGCCCTGGGACTTCATCCCTGCAATTTCGACGCGGAACAATTTACCGACTTGTCCGAAGGGAACAGAACCGCCCAACGCTTTGCTGGGGGTTACGCCAGCTTTAGAAGGACGATAGGCCCAACCACTGTTAGCTCCACTGGGACCAACAATCGCTGATACTGAACCTTGACCTAATTCCGTTGCTAAACGAGTATTACTCCGCTCTAACTGGGAGCGATCGCTATTGGCATAACCGCGATAAAGACGGAACAAACGGGGAAAAGCAACCCCACGATCGCCAATTTGATTATTAAAACGGTAGTAGGGAACAACATTTTCCCCAAAATTTTCTTGATATTCCACCGAATCAATATAGGAATCGATCTCAGCATTAAACCCTTCGTTTTCGTAGAGATCTAAATGAAAGACCACTTCCGACTCATCGAAGGGAGCACGACCGAGCAGATGCTTATAGTTTAATTCGATCACTCTGGTTTGGAAATTGTTATAGAAAAACTTTCCTTTGTAGAGTTCGGATTTAGCAACGGTACGGACAAACTCACGTACATTGATCGAACCATTCCGCAACAAAGATTCGGCACCCTTGAGACGTTCTGATTCCATCACATAATCGTTGCCCAACACCTGACGATAGACCGCACGGATAACCGCATTAGCATCATCTTGGCTAAAATCGGGACGTAACTCAACTGGTTCCGCTCCATTGTAAGGAGCCACCCCTAATCGAGAAGCTGCAACTGTAACTGCCACTGTTTAAATTCTCCTTGCCATTATAAGTTCAATACGGGAGTCTGCAACTAGGCCAACGTAATACTGGTGACAGTACCACCCTGACGATTGATTTGTTGCAACTGATTGGATAATTGCTCATAGGAGACAATCACCTCCGCACTGCTGCGACGTACACGAGTCGTCCGTCCAGGAGCTGCCCCCTGAATCACCCGCAGACGATAAAATTGATTCCGACTGCCAGCCGAGGTCCCGTGTAAAGATTCACCCGTTGAACCAATATAAATAGGAGAAACACTATTCTGTGCTAATTCCCTGGTTAATTTGGCCTTGCCATGAGCGCGATCGCTAGTAGCATAACCACGATACAGACCGAATATACGGGTAAAACCAACAGTGCGATCGCCAACTTGATTATTAAAACGGTAGTAGGGAACAATATTTTCCCCAAAATTTTCTTGATATTCCACCGAATCAATATAGGAATCGATCTCAGCATCAAACCCTTCATTTTCGTAAAGGTCTAAATGAAAGATCACTTCCGACTCATCGTAGGGAGCGCGACCGAGGAGATGCTTGTAATTCAGTTCAATCACTCTGGTTTGGAAATTGTTATAGAAAAACTTTCCCTTGTAGAGTTCAGATTGAGCAACGCTACGCACAAAATCACGTACACTGATCGAACCATTGCGGAGTAAAGATTCTGCACTTTTAAGCCGTTCTGATTCCATCACATAATCATTGCCCAATACCTGGCGATAAACTGCACGGATAACCGCATTAGCATCATCTCGGCTAAAATCGGGGCGCAGTTCAATCGGATTCGTATTGCTATAGGGCTCAACACCCAGCCTGGAAGCTGCAACGGTAATTCCCACTAGTTAAATCTCCTTCTTGTTATAGATCAACATAGATACACCAAGACCTGGAGAGTCGGAAGATTGCTAACAAATTGTCAACAGCCCTCCGCCTTTCCAGGTCGTTGTTAAATCGAGATGACTAGCTTAGGGCATTGATCGCATAGTCAATGTAGCCATTAGCTTCAGAAGCACCATCACCAGTCAAACCATGGTTTGCACGAATGTACTTGAGAGCTTCTACATACCAGCTAGGCGAAAGTTCAAAGGTTTGGTTGATTTCAGCCAAGCCAGCGATGAGGTACTCATCTAAGGGGCCGGTACCACCAGCAACCAAGCAGTACTGAATCATGCGGACGTAGTAGCCGATGTCACGAGCACATTTGTCTTTACCACGTTGGTCAGCAGCAAAGTTAGCACCTTGGGTTTGGGTGGTGTAGGGGAATTTGTTGTAAACAGCTTGAGCAGCACCGCTTACTAGACCGCTAGCATTAGCACCTAACGCTTTAGCAGCAGCCAAACCAGAGTTAGCTTGACGTAGACGACCAAAAGCAACTTGCAATTCGCTGGGGCTTAAGTAGCGACCTTGGGAATCAGCAGCAGCTACGGCTTCGGTTAAAGGGGTTTTAGACATTTTTCTGGTATCTCCCGGTTATTGTGTAAAGGTTTCCTAGATAGGTAAAATGCAGTAACTTAATTTGCCAGAACTAAGGGCAATAATTAAGCAACAGCAGCAGCAGCGCGATCAAAGTAGCCGCTGATTTCAGCATATAAAGAGTTGCAATCGCCACGGGTAATACCATTGGTATCGCTAACAATCGCAATAGCAGCTTCTTTCATTTTTTGAACGCCAGCAGCAACAGAAGCACCAGGAACACCTAAAGCAACATAGGTTTCACGGAGACCATTTAAGCAACGATCTTCGAGAACGGAAGCATCACCAGTGAAGGTTGCATAGGTTACATAACGAAGGATGATGTCCATGTCACGTAAGCAAGCAGCCATACGACGATGAGTGTAAGCGTTTCCACCGGGTTGGATGAGTTGGGGTTGGTCTTGGAATAAAGAACGAGCAGCGTTAGCGACGATAGCAGAAGCACTACCTGTCATACGGTTAACGGCATCAATACGTTTCAGACCATCAGCAACGGTTGCACTTAAAGCATCAATTTGGCTATTGGATAGATACTCGCCGCGAGCATCAGCTTGGGAAACAACCCGTGTGAATACGTCAAACATTGAATGAATCTCCTACTTGACTTGGTTGAGTTGGAATTTATTAAGTAGATTCCCTAAGATTTAGGGCTTATTAACGGTTGCAAGCACCGAAAAATGGCTTAAGACAGAGTGTTATCTTTGGATACCCTCTCAGAAAGTTATAAATTCTGAGAAAGTTTTATCCTTGTCTCATAAACCGAAGGGTAGCTCAAAAGGCTCACAGGATAAACCTTGGTCGTCTTGAAAGTTCCCTTAGTTAACTTTTATACAATGGGGTGGCCCCATCTGTCTGTTACATCTTGTTAAGTTTTTTCCTGCTTTTTTGTAACGGAATATTAATGAAGAGGTAGTAAGATCACTTACGCCAGCAATGAATAGCTGTTTGTAGCATTTAAACCCTTTAGGCATAGGGATGTAACTCCTTTGTACGCGCTCTATGCGCTATAGCGATCGCTCAACGGGGCGATCTTCCTGCCGGGGCAGACTGGCATTGCTTAAGTCAACATTATCGCCGCAAGAGAGTTCGCAAGTACCAAAAAGCCCACCAAAACACTTAGTGAAAAATTTAGTGAAAAATATAGCTAAAAAAACATCTATTCTATTGACGAGGTAAAAATAGTTAAGGTGTATTGAAAGCAGGTACTTTTGCCTTCATCATGTTAGTTCACACAAGCAAGATCCAAGATAAGTGAATAGGAGTTACGCATTGTCAAAAACAAGAAAATGTGCTAGGGACAGAAGTAAGGAGGAGTTTGTGTATGATGGTCAAGAATAAATTGGCGAATAACAGGAATAAATAACTGGCGTGAAATCTGATA
>JAYKJI010000454.1:0-4938 GCA_035285405.1 Snowella sp.
CTTCTCTCCTCTTAATGCAAGGGTTTTGAGCCATTTTAACCTATTTTCCTGCATTCTAGCTGTTCTTAATTTGGCTACTATCTTTTCTCCGTAAGGGTTTCAGCTTTTTTCAGCAAGCCCTAATTAGGCTCTACTGAAAATGTTACGTTACGAGTAATCTGCCACGCTGAAAACAGCAAAGGATAAATTGTCTCCCTTTCTATTCAAAAAACCGAAATAAAGTTTAACTGATGCCCACTGATAACGAACGCCTTGATCGCATCGAACAAATTCTGGAAATGACCCTCACCCTTGGCCAACAGTTTCGTGAAGATCTGATACAGATTGACCAGATGACGAAACGAAACGCTTCTGCCATTACCCGATTAGAGGAGAAAGTCACCCAATTTGTGGAACAGTCTATACAAGACAGGGAAACTGTAACCTCTGAATTTAGGGGATTACGCTTAGAGATGCAACGTTTGATCGAGTTGACTTTGGGGCAAAATGATTAGGCGATCGCACCTAATCTATTCCAATTAAAACCAGACTAATACAGATTATTGAGGGATGATAATGAACTAACAGCCTAAGTTTAAAAACGAAAACCTTTACTCTACTTCGTCTGATATTAACCTATTTACTTAAATCTTTTAATCCAGTTATTAATTTTGTTAATGATTCGATAAAACCTAACTTTAACGTTATATCAAGAGAAACAAAAAGCCAGCAAATACAAAGATAAAATAAATTTTTAAGAATGTCTTCATCAAGAATGGGAAATTTACTACGAAATACAATACAAGATACTATTATAAGGAGTGGTAAGATAATGCCGAAAAATCTTATCAAAGTTCCTTGTATTTTCTGAAAACGAGTTTGTTTAATAACTTCGGTTGGTAATTCAAAAGATTGCCACTCCCAAGCACCATATTTTCCAGTGAGATAATAGTAAGCAAGTTTGCGAAAATCCCTTCTTAAATCATCAAGGGTTGTTTCATTCGGTGCAATTAACCATCTTCTCCTTTCACGAATATAATACGATATATTTTGAAAATGTTTTTGTATCCATTTTTGATTGTTCGACTTTCCAATACTATAACGCCAAGGAATTAACATTGTGACTCTCGCTAAATATTCCATTCTAAAAAGGATCATACTTTTAACATCTCTTCTGTAGATTGCATCATCCCTGGTTAATTCAAGATTCAAATTAATAATTTGTACAATACATAGGTTTTCAGTTATTAAGTATTCCAGTAATCTTAATAGCAGTCTAAAGAAGATATATACTATTGCTATTTGGCAAAACAATTGGAAAAGTACTTGAAAAAATAAAGTTATAATTAAAAGTACAGAAATAATGATTAACCTAAAAGGATTAAAAGAACTTAAAATTTTATCATGAGGAAAAGAAGTAAAAAAATCATGAGAAACAGAAGTAAATAAACTGTGAAATAGATTTAAAATATAAAATACAGACAAGAATAGGCCGATTAAACCAGGTATTACTACTAATAAATAGATTAACCTAGAATAATTTATTTGATATTCTATTATTTCAATATATTGTCTCTCTTCCAATCCCAAAAAATTGAGTTCTGGCTTACTTTTAACGGTCTCAAAATAGCTACCCTTCACCATAGAGTTGGGAAACCCCAATGCACGCCATAGAAAATATCTAAAATAATATTTCAACCATTTTTTCTTCTCGTCGTAAAGAAAAGAAGGAGTTTGTTTTTGACTATTTTTGTCTAAATTATCATCTGATTTTTTATTCATAGCTTTTAGAAGAAGTTGACTAAAACTATAGAACCCATTTGGCATCTTTTATAATGGAGCAAGTAAAATAGAAGAAAAAAGTACTCAAGTAGCTTAAATAGTCGAGATTCTTAACGGTTAATTGGGTCATATTACTTTAGGTTATTGGCTAATGTTTAGTTTAGCTGTTTCTTAACTATTTCTGAATTTATTTTTGAATTTAGTACAGAGCATGGGATTAAGATTAGAAAATAATACCAAATTTCAAAATAGCTGACATAGCTAATCTTTTTACAGTAAGGCTTTCACCTTGCTGATCTATGACAAGGGTTTGGAAAAGTGGGATGAGATCATCACGATAACTCTAGCCTCTAACGAAACAGTAAATCGTTAAATATAAAGTTGGTCTGGATTGATGCTAAAAATTATAGTGTTAGTTGGACAAACCTAGTTTTGCACTAGCATTGCCTTTAACTTGCTTAAGGGTCTGTTGGGCAAAATTCTGAAGCCAACCATAACGCTGGGTTTGCTCGAAAATTTGTCGGATCTTTTGACTCAGATTTTCAATATTTAAGCCATGATTAGTGTTGAGATTCACTTCAGCTTCCTGCATATATTCCACCAAACTTAAACCAGCGACACGGGTGAGATAGGCGGCACTAATCCCCTGTAACGCTCCACCAGCCACATAGGTTAGGGGTTGGGTTTTTAAGATACTACCTAATGCCTGGGTCGAAAGTTCCACTAAACCGAGTTTAACCATGAGTTGCGCGAGGGTTGTGGCCACGGTGCCAGCCTGGGCAAGGGAAAGTTTTTGCTGATAAATCTTGCCTAAATCTAAGACCATCTGACCATTAATCGCGGCGGTGGCCAACAGATCGACACTGGCAATCGGGTTAATAAAGGCGGTTCCGGCTGCTAACCACTGATATTGTTCAATAATCGGTAAAGCGCGATCTCGACGAATTTGATTTAAACGGGTTTGGGCTGTGATTTTTATTTGCTGTACTTCTCGCCACAGTGTACCTAACAGTAAACGTTCTTTTTCTGATTCAATTAACTGCTCAAGGCGTTGGCTAAGATTACCTAAATCGGGACTAGGTTGTTCCCAAGTTTCCTCCACTGTGCCATTTATTTGATGTTTTCTCACGGCAATTGGCTGAGGAGCCGCCGCCATACTCAAGACATCTTCTAGTGACGCAATGGTTTGCCAATGGTGTTGTAATTGTTGCAAAACTTCCTGGCGATCGCTGAGGGCATATTGATCTTGCTTATTGAACAGTAATAGGCAATGGTGGTATTGACGATGCAGGGATTCTAAACATTGCCATTGTTGATCGCTCAGATCACCATTGGTTAAAAATAAAACTAGATCTACCCGAATCAGAGATTGTAGCGGCTCAAGGGATTCTTGCTCTAAAAAGAGAGGTTCTGTTTCCAGCCACGTTAAACCTAAATTTTTTGACCAGGCTTGAGACTCAAATAAGGCTTTCAAAGTCGTTTTGCCCGTGCGTTTTCCCCCCGTAATCCCCAGGGTTAAGGTGTTGCGTTCTAGGCTTTGGGCTAGGTTGGGTAGAGTTAAATCCCTGAGATCCAAATCAGGATTGTTCTGGGCAAGGCTTTCTAAATAATGCTGCGTTTCGGCGATCGCCGTTGAGACCGTTTCCATACTCAAAGGGGTGAGAGGGGTAGAAGCGGCCACTTTAGCAGGACGTTTCAGACTCCAAATTCCTAGACCGAGCAAGGTTAATCCCCAAAGACCCCACTGACCCACCGCTAAAATGTGGGTGTGTAAACCTTCCCAAGCTCCTAATAAAAGACACAATGCCATGCCCGTCATTAAAAGTGGTTTCCGTCCTGGAATTCCCATTTTCCTTGCCCCTCTGCAAAAAATAGATGCTTTGCCCGACCACGCCCTAAAAGAGACGTAACCATTCTTTTCTATGCTACTGCAAGGGGGGAATCGCGCTGTCCCTCTGCCCTATCCATTTACGATTTTTAATGATTGTTGTTCTTTTGCTTTCTTTTGTTTTGAGGACTATGTTGGAAACTGCCGTCTTAACCCAAAAACTTAACCAACTGCGAGATTCTCTTCGGCCAGGGCAACGTCCTTTAGCCGATTGGTCTGGGGGAGAAATGGCCGTTTCAGCCGTGCCGGGAGCCGGTAAATCCCATAGTCTGGCGGTGGCAGCCGCGATCACCATTGCCCGTCATCAATTGCAAGCCCAACGGCAGTTAATCATCGTCACCTACACCCGTTCAGCAGCAGCAGCCATTAAAAGTAAAGTACGGGAACGTCTTCAGGAGTTGGCCCTACCTCCCATCGGTTTTTCTGTTCAAACCCTACATGGCCTAGCCCTGCAAATTGCTAACCGTCATTCAGAAGTATCCGGTCTAAATTTAGAGCAGATGACGTTAATTACTCCTAATCCAGGCCATCGCATTATTCGAGACACGGTAGAGCAATGGATAGAAAATTATCCCACTGATTATCGAGAGTTATTAACGGCGGGTATTTTTGATGGTGAAGAAACGGAAAAATTACGGCGACAATCGGTATTACGGACGGAAGTTTTGCCCAGTTTAACTTTTACTGTGGTACGAGAAGCAAAAAGTTCTGGTTTGTTACCCCAGACCATTTGGGAATTAAGTAATCTTTCCCAGGGAGATGGCATTTTAGCGATCGCGGCGGGTCTTTATGAACAATACCAAAATTTAATGCAAGCGAAGGATTGGATTGATTACGATGATATGATTTTGGCAGCTTTGCGCGTTTTAGAGCAGCCAGATATTTGTCACCATTGGCAACAACAAATTTTTGGTGTTTTTGAAGATGAAGCCCAGGATTCTAGCCCACTTCAAGAAGCTTTAATTACTCGTCTTGCCTCCTCTGTCCATCATCCCGAAACACCGGCCAATTTAATTCGAGTAGGAGATCCCAATCAGGCCATTAATTCCACTTTTACCCCCGCCGATCCCCTTTACTTTAATTGGTTCTGTGAACAATGCGATCGCCAGGATCAGTTTGCCACCATGGATCAAGCTGGTCGCAGCAATCCCATCATCATCAAAGCCGCTAACTTTGTTCTCCATTGGGTCAATCAAAACTGGCAAAAATCCTCCTCCCTCTCTTCCCATAGGGGGCGGGGGCGGGTCCGGGCGCGGGGCGGCCGGGCGCGGCCCCGGGCCGCCCCGGCG
>JAYKJI010000455.1:0-30741 GCA_035285405.1 Snowella sp.
TCTCTCCTCTTAATGCAAGGGTTTTGAGCCATTTTAACCTATTTTCCTGCATTCTAGCTGTTCTTAATTTGGCTACTATCTTTTCTCCGTAAGGGTTTCAGCTTTTTTCAGCAAGCCCTATTTAGAAGCAACAAAGGAGTGGGCAGATTTTTTGAGTGATGATCAATCAAATATTGTTGAGATAAAAAAAATTCATTTTGCGATGAATGCCCAATGGTCTGATAATGGATCACATATCCATGAAATCAATGATCAAGAGACTCTTTTTAATTGGATATTAGGTTTACTTAAAAATATCAAATTTCAGTTAGAGTATGCATCATAAAGCAATTTTTAATTAGAGCTTGCTGAAAAAGTGTGATCGCTTTAGTTTTTGAAAGTGCGATCGCGGTCTTCTTGATTGATTAAACTAAAAACGCGATCGCCTGGGAAGTTGTGAAATGCGATCGCTTTCTAAGCCTATTGAAAATCAAGCAATTTGTTCTGAGATACGGGGCTGAATTCGTTGAATAATCTCATCACGGTTAGGTAATGTTTTCAGATCATAAATTGCTTGAAGATTTAGCCAGGAAGCAGCATCACCACCAAAATATCGGGCTAATCTTTCCGCCGTATCAGCCGAAATGGAACGACGTTCTTTAATAATTTCGTGAATACGAGATGCAGGAACATTTAAGGCTAAAGCTAAGGCATTCACGCTCATATTCAGAGGAGCCAGGAAATCTTCCCGCAGAATTTCTCCTGGGTGAACGGGGCGCATTTGATTAATTGGGCGGTTATTCATGGTTACGAGTGATAATCAACAATTTCAACATCAGTAGGGCCATTATTTGTCCAAATAAAACATAATCGAAACTGGGAATTAATACGAATACTATATTGTCCTTTTCTGTCGCCTTTTAACGCTTCAAGTTGGTTGCCTGGTGGAGAGCGCAGAAATTCTAAGGTTTGAGCCGCATCCAATTGAGTCAACTTCCGAATAGCACTCTCTTTGAAAGCACGAAAACGAGATGGATCACCTCCTTCAAAAAGTAATCGCGTATGTTTACATCGGAAAGATTGAATCATACTTAAATGATATTCCGTTTCGCGTAATACGTCAATGAAGAGAATAAACTGCGATCGCCGTCTTCTTGATTGATTAAACTAAAACCGCGATCGCCCTGGGGAAGTTTTAAAGTTGAGGTTCAACACCTAGCGATCGCAATTGGGCAACCAGTTGATCAACCCTTTGTTTTTCCAGATCAGCCCGTTCTTTCTCTTGAAGAGCCGCTTCCTTGGGCGTGAGAACAAGCATTTCATCGGCGGTAAAATAACGCAATTGCTGATTATGAATGCCTAAAAAGAGTTCTAATTCCTCGCTCCAACATTTACCAGAGGGAGTGAAGGGAATTTCTTCGTATTGATGTCCTGCGAGCCGATAACCCTTAAACTCTAAATCATCGGGAGAAAACCAGAAATATTCAGGAGTTCTAAAACGATCTTGATAAAGTTGTTTTTTAATCCCTCGGTCAGCTTTAGCTGTGCTATCAGAAAGTAATTCAATGATCAGATTTGGATATTGGCCATCTTCTTCCCAGACTACCCAGGAGGGACGAGGATGATTGCTCACATTTTTCACTAGGAAAAAATCAGGGCCGCGAAAGTCATGGTTTTTGAGTTGTTGGCGGCTAAAATAAATGGTTAAATTAGCTCCCACAAAGTAATCGTTTTTATCTCGCCAATACCAATCTAAACAAGTGACGAGCAGTAATAGTTGAAGATAGTGGAGAGAACTTTCCATTTCAGGTTCATCACTCATTAAGACCCTAGCATCGGGCATGATGAGAGCAAATTGTTCGGCAGTTTGATACATGATCAAGATTCCTCATTCAATCTCTACAAAATTACCCAAAGTCTTATCAGTACATGATAGCATTTAAAAATTGCTAATTATTAAAGTATCCTACGAAGGCAGCGATCGCCATCTTCTTGTTAATTAAACTCAAACCGCGATCGCCTCTCTCCCTTCAGCCAGAAAAAAGCGATCGCCCCTTATTTTTGGTTAACTAAAAGCAAAGGTTGCTCCCAAAAGGTTGACATTAACATCAGCAGCTACAAAACCCGTTGTGGCACTGGTGGTTAACAGTAAGGTTCCTGTACCAAAACCAGCGTTACCTGAGATGCCATCACCCACTTTAAACAGGGTATTACTGCCAGAAACCTGTACATCAATCGCGGTTATGCTGGCGAATTTGAGAATATCTCCCCCAATTCCACGCACAAAGTTGTAAACGGTATCAGCCCCATCGCCACTGGTATAGTTAACCGTATCTTTAACGGTATCACTGCCGAGATAGAGCAGATCATTGCCCAATCCTCCTGTGAGGATATCTGCACCGCCATAACCGTAGAGAACGTTAACCCCTGTATTGCCCGTGAGATTATCGCCTGCGGTATTGGAACCTGTGATATTCTCAATCTGGGAAAGGGTATCGGTTCCACCTTCGCCATCATTCGCGGTTCCTGTGGTCAGGTTAGCTGTTACGGCTCCTGTGACAGTGTAATAGTAGGCAGTATCGGTTCCATTGCCACCTGTTAAGAGATCATTACCTATCCCACCAATTAAAGTATCGTTACCATCGCCGCCGTTGAGGGTGTCATTACCGCCATAGCCATAGAGGATATTATTATTGGCATCCCCTGTGAGATTATCCCCTGCGGTATTGGAACCTTGGACATTTTCAATGAAGGAAAGGGTATCAGTTCCGCCTAAACCATCGCTGGCGGTTCCTGTTGCTAAGTTAACGGTGACACTGCCAGTTGAACTGTAATAGTAAGCATAATCGTTGCCATTACCGCCAATGAGAGTATCGTTACCAGCTCCACCATTAAGGGTATCGTTGCCATCACCGCCGTCAAGGATATTATCAGCAGTATTACCCGTCAGCGTATTATTGGCAGTATTACCCGTCCCATTAATTGCGCTGGCTCCAGTGAGGGTAAGGTTTTCAATGTTGGGGAAAGTAGCGAGACTGAAGGTAATGGAGGTTTGAATCGTATCCGTTCCCTCATTGGCATTTTCATTAATAACATCGTTGACTGTATCAATTACATAAACATCATTCCCCTTACCCCCTGTAAGAGTATCATTACCCGTTCCCCCATTCAGAGTATCGTTCCCACCTCCACTGGCTAAAGTATCATTGCCAGCACCACCACTTAGTACGTCATTGCCACTGCCGCCGTAGAGAGTATCATTGGCGGAGGTTCCAGTGATGTTAAAACGTTCAATGTTATTGAAATTAACGCGGTCGTAGTTCCCACTAGTGTCTGTGTAAGCGAAAAGGGAACCTGACCAGGAGCCAGAAAATCCTTGATAATACAAAGAATTCCATTGGATTCCGGCGGCATAAGTTCCATTTCCGGCATAGGCATTGCTGGAATAGTTAATGGTTAAGAGATCATCTCCAAAGTCCCCATCAACGCTATCTTGTCCTAACCCTAAATTAATCGTATCGTTACCAATACCTGTATTGACTTGATCATTGTAGCGACCTGTAAAGCTCAGATTATCATTGCCACTACCCGTCACCAGATTGGTAAATTGTTCAATACTAGTAATCTTAAAACCATTACTGAGGGTTTGCAGAGAACTGCCATTATTAATCGTTAGGTTAGCGATCGCATCACTAAAGTTAGTATCAACCAGATTATCAATGCCGGTTCCACCATCAACGGTATCAATGCCTCCGCCACTGTGAATGGTGTCATTCCCTGCACCACCAGCGATAATGTCATTGCCTGAGCCAGTATAAATATTATCGTTTTGACCTGTACCTGTAATTTGAAAACGCTCAATATTAGAAAAGTTAACTTGGTCATAGCTACCCGATACATCAGCATAGGCAGCACCTAAGCTACCATTCCAACCACCATAACCATTGCTATTGACTGAGCTACTAATACCAGCAGCAATTCCCCCCCCAGAATAGACATTACTAGAGTAGTCGATGATTAACAAATCGCTCCCTAGATCACCATTAACAGTATCAATTCCTAAACCGGAGTTAATCGTGTCGTCTCCTGCACCCGTATTAATATTTGTGTTGTAACGGCCCGTAAAGGTAATTGTGTCGTTGCCTGAACCCGTCCAGAGATTGTTAAAGCGTTCGATATTTTTAACAACAGTGCCATTACTTTGGCTGATGGCTCCACCACTGTTATTAACCGTTAGTCCAGCTGTTTCTAAGCTAAAATCTGCACGGTCAAGGGTATCTGTCCCCGCACCACCATCGATACTCAAACTGCCATAGCCACCATAACTAAAATAATCTCCTACACCAGTGCCAATTAAGTTCAGTTTCTCAATGTTATTAAAATTAACCTGATCGTAGCTGCCATCAACATCAGCATAGTAGGCATAGATATAACCATTCCAGCCGCTAGTACCATTGCTAGCATAGGAAGCATTCATTCCCGCCCCATGAAGTGCTCCTCCACCATAAAGATTACTAGAATAATCGAGGTTTAAAGAGTCATTGCCTACACCTCCATCGACATAATTTCGTCCTAAACCAGCGTTAATACTATCGTTGCCATTGCCGGTATAAATAGACTTATCATAGTGATCGCTAAAGGTAATTGTGTCGTTACCTGAACCTGTCCAGAGATTATTAAAACGTTCAACATTTTTGACCACTGTGCCATTAGCTTGCGTAATTGTTGTACCACTACCATTAATGGTCAGATCGGCGACTTCCGTACTAAAATCCGCACGGTCAATAGTATCTGTTCCCACACTGCCATCAATACTAAAACTGCCATAACCACCATAACTGAAGTAATCTCCCGCACTAGTTCCTGTTATTTGGAAACGTTCGATATTGTAGAAATCAACTCGATCATAGTTGCCATCCGTATCAGCATAATAGGCAGAAATAGAACCATTCCAACTAGTACCATTATTGCTATAAAAGTAACTGTTAATACCCGCTACATGGATGAGAGTACCGCCGTAGTTATTGCTAGAGTAGTCAATAATCAAAAGATCAGAGCCGCTTTGACCATCAATATTGTCCTGTCCTAAGCCAGCATTAATGGTGTCATTGCCAATGCCTGTTCTGATCACTTCGTTATAGCGAGCGGAAAAGGTAATGGTGTCATTGCCAGAGCCAGTCCAAAGATTATTGAATCGTTCTACATTTTTAATGCTAGTGCCATTGGAAGCCGTAAAAGCTGTCCCTAAGCCATCGATGAGGAGATTATTCGTAACATTACTTAAATTGGCAAAATTAAGTATATCTATTCCTGTTCCACCATCAATTTGATCTACTCCATCGATCGCAAAAAAGGTATCATCGCCACCACCACCATTGAGAATATCATTATTACTCCCACCGGTGATATAGTCATTTTGATTAGTTCCAGTAATTTGAAACCGTTCAATATTAGAAAAAGCAACATTATCGTAACTACCAGTGGAAGTATTGTAGGCATAAAAATTACCAGAGAAAGTACCGGAACCGTCATTATTAATACTAGAATTAAGACCGGCTGTGAAACCACCACCGCCCGCAAAGGCATTACTAGAATAGTCAATAATTAACAGATCATTCCCTGTACCCCCATCCACTGTATCATTACCTAGGAGTGGAGTAAAAATATCATCCCCCGTATTATTGCCACCGACGGGAGGAAGGATATCATTTCCATTAGTACCGATAAAACTAGTCATGATTTTCTTCTGATAAATTGATTCAAAAAATTAGGCTATTGTCAAAATACGATTAAGATTTGATAATTTTTATGAAGATTCTACCCTCTCAAGGTGCAAGGCAAAAAACAAAATGGTAATCAATGGCGTTCGATTAGAACTTATTACTGTGGTCAAAGCATTTAACTTGAACTTGAATAATATTTCTACATCTACGGGTATATTCCTGTTATACAACATTGTCAAGCTATTGGGAAAAAGCTCGCACCTTTCGTACAAATGTGTTAAAAGATTAGGGTTGAGTCATTATACTTTCTAAGGAAATCAGACAATGATATTTTTGATATAATCTTAGGCAAAAGATCAATAAATTTTCTAAGACTATCTTTTAAAATTTTTAGTCAAATAGTAACTTCACCAGAATCTCCTCCTTTAAGCCCTCTTCCCTATCCTTCAGCGCAATGACAGAGAAATCTTCTCAGTTCCAACCAGACTTATCTCAAGGCGATCGCCCTTCGGAGCCTGATAACGAGGAAGAAAGTCTTCCCACGGCGATCGAGTCAGCTTGGATCAACTATCTTGCTAACCTTTGGCATACCACCACCACCGGCTTACATAAACTACTACCGCTTGAAAAACTCACTCAGGGAATGCTCAAAGGTTTTTCGGTCAATGAAGAGCAAATTGCTGAAATTCTAGACAGGGTTCGAGCCGAGTTACCCACCACAGAGGCTTTATTAATTGGCAAACCCCAGGCGGGGAAAAGTTCCATGGTGCGAGGTTTGACGGGAGTTTCCCCAGACATTATTGGTCAAGGCTTTCGACCCCATACCCAATACACCCAACGCTATGCCTATCCGGCCCAGGATCTCCCCTTATTAATTTTTACCGATACTGTTGGCTTAGGGGATCTCAATCAAAATACAGATGACTTAATTGCCGATTTACTCAGGGAATTAGAGACCGATAGCCAACGCGCTAGGGTTTTAATTCTGACCGTTAAAATTACTGATTTTGCGACGGATAATCTTCGCAACATTATTAGTCAATTACGTCGCCAGTATCCTCAAATTCCCTGTTTATTGGCAGTAACTTGTCTCCATGAAGTTTATCCTAGTTTAGATTTTGAGCATCCCCCCTATCCTCCCGATTTAGCTGAAATTCAACGGGCTTTTACTGCCATTCAAGAAAATTTTTCGCCCTTTTATGATCGAGCCATTCTGATTGACTTTACCCTGGAAGAGGATGGTTATCAACCAATATTTTATGGACTGGAAACGCTGCGCGATACCTTAGCAGAACTGTTGCCCGAAGCCGAGGCCAGGGCAATTCATCAACTGCTGGCGGGGGAAACCAGTAAACAATTGGGAAATCTCTATCGAGATGTGGCTCGACGTTATAGTTTGGCCTTTGCCATTATGGCGGCAACGTTAGCGGCTGTTCCCTTACCGTTTGCAACGATGCCTGTTTTGACGGCACTTCAGGTTTCTCTGGTGGGGGTTTTGGGAAAACTTTATGGTCAAATTCTCTCACCGTCCCAGGCTGGGGGCATTGTCAGTGCGATCGCCGGTGGCTTTTTGGCCCAGGCGGTGGGGCGAGAGTTGATTAAATTCATACCGGGATTTGGATCGGTGGTAGCGGCTTCCTGGGCGGCGGCCTATACCTGGGCCTTAGGGGAAGGAGCCTCAGTCTATTTTGGTGATTTAATGGGGGGCAAAAAACCCGATCCCCAAAAGATTCAAACTGTCATGAAAGAAGCGTTTCAAGTGGCCCAGCAACGTTTTAAAGGTCAATCGTCTAACCCTAATCCTTGAGAAATTTAACGAGATGCTCTAAGGTTTGCCAGGCTGCACCACTAGCTAAAATATCTTTGGCGATCGCAATTCCCTGTAAATGATCTCCCCAGGTCACCGCTTTGCCCACCTGTAAAGCCAGAGAGGCATTCAAAGCCACCGCCTCAGTTTGAGCTAAAGTTCCTTTGCCCTGTAAAACCTCGGTTAAAATCCTGACATTTTCCGCCACTTCTCCCCCTTTTAATGCCTCTAGAGAGGCAAATGTCAAACCCAATGCTTGAGGATCAAGGGTTGTGACCGATAGATTTTCCCCATTTAATAAAGCCATGTCGGTGAGATCGCCTAAACCCGCTTCATCCAAACCTTCTCGTCCATGCACAATCATGGCCTGTTCAATCCCCAATCGTTGCAGAGCTTCGGCCATCACCGTTAAAAATTGATCGCTATAAACGCCGATGACCTGACCGGTGGGTCGTAAAGGATTCACCAACGGCCCCAATAAATTAAAAATAGTTCTAACTTTCAAAGTTTTGCGTAGAGTAGCCACACTTTTCAGGGCTGGATGCCAACCTGGAGCAAAGAGAAAGGTAATACCCACCGTTTCCACGGCTGCCGCTACTTTAACGGGATCGGCACTCAACTTGATGCCCAAGGCCTCCAACACATCGGCGGAGCCAACCTTACTGGAGGCAGAACGATTACCATGTTTAGCGACCTTGACACCGGCGGCGGCGGTTACAAAGGCCACTGCGGTAGAAATATTAAAGGTAGAACTGCCATCCCCTCCTGTACCACAGGTATCTACTAACGGCATGGTTCGCGTTGCTGCGCTAAAAGGTGAGTGCAAAGGCAGAGATTGAGCCTGTAAGACCTGGGCCATCCCCGCTAATTCACTGGCTGAAACCCCTTTGGCCTGAAGAGCCGCCAAAATTGCACCCGATAGAACCGGAGCGATCGCCTCATCTAACCAACCGAGCATCAGTTGAGCCGCCTGGGACTGGTCAAGGGATTGGCGATCCAGTAATTGTTGAAGGAGGTCAGACCAAAAAGCAGAATCCTGATTCACCATAGGGAGTTAAGCAAAGGGTTTGTAGGCTTTATTTTAGGGGTTAATTAACCGTTTCTGTTGCCGACCATGCCAAGATGACTAAATTTTCTCGAAACATAAGTCTGAAAGTCACAGTCAAAGCAATTGCGTTATTTCTATCGGCAAATCCATGAAGAAAGCCCTAGTCGCCTTATCTGTTCTAATCGCCCTCTCGATTCCGACACCCAGTTGGGCAGGCACAGTGCTAGATCGGATTAAACAGACTGGAACGATCAATGCTGGCACTCGTAAGGATGCAGTTCCTTTTGGCTATCTAGACAAGAAGGGTCAGTGGGTCGGTTATTCAGTTGACATTTTAGAACTGATTCGCAAACAGGCAGAAAAACAACTCGGCAAGCCGATTAAACTAAATCTTATTGAAGCCACCGCCGGCGATCGCTTTAATAAAATCCAAAATGGCACCATTGACATTGAGTGTGCTTCTACCACTTTCACATGGAAACGAACCCAAGAAGTGGATTTCTCCGTCAGTTATTTTGCTGATGGCACAAAAATTTTAACCAATCCCAAGTCTGGCATGGAATCCCTAGAATCCCTCGCCGGCAGAAAAGTAGGTGTCATTCCCAATACCACCAATGAACGGGCGATCAAACTTCAACAACCGGCTGCCCAATTAGTTACAGTACAGGATCAAAGTGATGGACTCGCTAAATTAGAAAAGGGGGAAATTGAAGCCTTTGCCGGAGATGGTATTGTGCTGGAAGGGTTAAAAAAAGTCGCTAAAAATCCCAAAAGTTTAGTCGTCGTTCCCACCTTGCCCTATCAGTACGAGTCCTATGCCTGTTCTTTGCCGAAAGATGATTCAGACTGGCGCAATTTGGTGAATTATGCCCTAGTGCAATATATGGAAGGCATTGTCAGCGATCAGACAGCCGCCGTCCAGGTTTTTGAGAAATGGTTTGGAGAAGATGGAGTGGCTCCCTATCCGAGAGATACCATTAATGATTATTTTCAAGGCATTATTAACGGTTATGAATGGATTCCCATTATTGATTACTAGGTTTAAGAACCTTAAATTGATCGTCAGGGTAGTACCTAATCACAACCCATTAGTTAATGGTAAATTTTGATCTCACCCGTTCATAAAATTCTTCCATGATGGTCAGAAAAGAAGAGTCCTGAGTCCAAAAAGCTGGAAAGTCGCCGCCTTTTTTCACTAAAAGGGCCGGAACGATCGCCGGTGTAATCGGTTCTAAGGATTGAGGAACGCGCTTTTCTCCTAACCAAAAATCTTTCAATTCCGCCACCGCCGGAGTCTCCCCTGTTTGTGGCTGAGTAAAATAGGACGGTACAGGTTGGGCGACAAATTCCGATTCATCAAAGGACGCAGACAGTAATTTTCCTAAAGGAGACTTGGCCAATTCCTGCTGTAAGGTGATGCGGCTAATGCCTCGCAGTTCAAATAATAAAAAGGGATCGCGGTCTAATTCCGATGCGACCAAGTAGTAAACACCGGCAATATGTTTACAGGGATTACTCGAATCAGGACAGGAACAAGTGGTTTTAAATTCACGGCGATCGTAGGGTAGAAGTTGCAAGTTTAGTTCCGAAAAGGCTTCATCAATATTATCAGGAACCTCATTCATTAATAACTTCGCAATTAAACTCGCCTTAGATCCCAGATAGGCGATCGCCTTTGACCAATCCTGACGCGAAATAGCTTTAATTTCAATTTTGGTGTTATAGGTTGGCTCTTTATAAACGCCAAAATAGGGATTCACTGAACCCCGCACCTTGGCCGTGATCAGACCATCCTTAATTTCGTAGCTTTTAATTTTGCCATTACGAGCATAGGAGCGTCCTCGTCCCAAACGGGCAGAATCAGTAAAGGATTCGAGCGCATCAATAAAACGTTTACCCCACCAGGTTTTGCTGAATTGTGCCATAATTTTTATGATTGTTAATGATAAAAATAATTAATTCTTGAGCATAAATTTTGTGTGAGTGAATCACTACCATCAACAAACTATTTTATATTACCCAAAACCCTTTATGCCTTTGGCAATCGCCAGTCTCCTCGTTTACCCCGTCCTGATATTGATATTGTCGTAGTGGATGAACTGGTTTATCCCACCGAACCCATTACAGGAGCCTCCAGTTTTGGCGATATACAATTTGCACCATTATCTGGTCATTACCATAAAATAGAAGCAGGAACCCGATTGCCTTCTGGAATAGCCGTCATTGCTGATGGTCGAGATGTTGGGGGAAATCGTGCTCCCACTCACCATACAATTTATCCCAATCGTCCCATGCCATTTACCGAATTTCAAACCAAGTTTCTTAATTGCGGCTGGGTATATGGGGGCAAAAAAGCGATTTAGGGATTAAAACAGATTAACTACAGGAATTAATTATGCCATTAGTTTCTCAAGATCTAACACTTTGGCAAGAGTTAGTTGATCAAGCTCATACTTATCAACAAGCCAATCAAGCTTTTTTTCAAAATTGTCAGGATCGCCTTGCTATCCTTAAAAAGGCTCTTCATCATCCTACACAGAGAAAAGTAGCCCTAGATTTCTGTTGTTATTTGACCCTAGAAGAACGTCAAAGTTTATTAGATGATTTAGTTAAATTGGCAAGTGTAGGACATTCGGATATTGAACAGGTTCGACAAATTATCCTGTCCTTGCCCCAAGACTGGCTCTTGAATAACATTGAAAATAGTGCTAATCAGGTTTTGGAAAAGGCAACAGATGAGGAATATCGACGTTTATTAGAACTCTATGTAAAAATTCATATTTCTATTACCCGAAGATTAATTCAGCAAGCTTTAAACAGTGATGATCCTGATATTTGCGAAGTGGGACAAGACTTTGACGATTATCTGAAAAAGACTCCGAACTATGAGCATCATCCAATTGGTAGTATTCTACGCTTTTTGATTACATCTACATATCTAGAACGCACTCAGTCCACCCCCTTAGTTTGGTCTTATCCGCCAACTCAGAACCCTAACCATTCAACTAAGCGAAAACTACCCAATAACGACAATAATAGAAACAGAAAATGGTCATTTATATAAAAAATGGAATATATCTCTACGATGCCGGTGAGGTAAAGGGGCCTCTCAACTTCAGTAAAGGCCAGGATACTATAGCATTTTACGCAACGATAGAATCTAAGAATGCTTATACAGCAAGGCTTTAAGCACTATTTTTGTACTTCATCATAGAATAAGGGAAACTTCTCATATCATCATTTAGAAAAGGAAATCAGCTAAAACCGAAAAGAAAGAAGTGATCGCCGAAAGTCATGAAAATATTAATACTAAGTTTGCCGATTTGTGTTTTCAACCAGCTAGATAATAGTTTGCTTATTTAAAGCAATTAGTTCCTTAAAACTGTCGTTGTCCAATTCCGTTAACCAGGATTCATCATTGCCAACAATTAAACCAGCCATTTTTTTCTTGTCCTCGATCATTTGATCGATTTTTTCCTCCAAAGTTCCTAGGGTGACAAATTTATGAACAAAGACATTTTTTTGTTGTCCAATCCGAAAAGCCCGATCCGTTGCCTGATCTTCTACCGCCGGATTCCACCAACGATCAAAGTGGAAAACATGATTTGCTTTAGTTAGGGTAATGCCAACCCCGCCCGCCTTGAGGGAAAGAACAAAGGCCGAAGGATCGGTGTCGGGATCTTGAAATTCGGTAATCATCTTTTCCCGCTTTTGACGACTCGTACCGCCATGTAAATAGAAGGTATTACAGTGAAATCGATGTTTAATAAAAGCATTTAAAGCTTCTCCAATTTCGGTAAATTGGGTAAAAATCAATAGACTTTCCTCCTCAGCCAAGACCTCCTCTAGCATTTCTCCTAAACGCTCCAATTTATGCGATCGCTCACTGGTAAAATCGCTATTATCCTGAAGAAATTGACGAGGATGATTACAAATTTGTTTGAGTTTGAGCAAAGTGGAGAGCATTAAACCCTTGCGTTGAATCCCTTCTACCTCTTCTAATTGTTTGCTAACATCTTTGACCACTGCTTCATATAAAGAAGCCTGTTCCTTGGTGAGGTTACAGTATTGTTTCTGTTCCACCTTATCCGGTAAATCCTTGATAATTTGCTTATCGGTTTTAACTCGTCGTAGAATAAATGGCTCCACTAACTTCTTTAAAGTAGTCGATTGGACGCGATCACCTTGACGTT
The DNA here is from genome assembly GCA_035285405.1 of Snowella sp. Taxonomy (GTDB): domain Bacteria; phylum Cyanobacteriota; class Cyanobacteriia; order Cyanobacteriales; family Microcystaceae; genus Woronichinia. The sequence goes on from JAYKJI010000455.1 coordinate 12,751, forward strand.
GGATCGGAATTTCAAAAATTTTCCGAAACTGAGGCTCTTTGCCAAGATAACCAGGATTGAGAAAATTGAAAATTGACCAGAGATCCAGTAAGCGGTTTTCAACCGGGGTTCCCGTTAAGGCAAGACGATAATTGGCCTCAAGTTTTAAGATTGCCTTAGTTTGAGCCGCTTGAGGATTTTTAATATTTTGAGCTTCATCTAAAACAATCCGTTGCCAAGTCAAGCTATTAAATAATTTAGCATCTTTCCGAACCAGAGTAAAAGAAGTAATAATTACATCTTGCTCTAAACAAGCGGCTTTAAATTCAGCTTCATTCTGATAACGTTTACTGCCATGATGAATTAAACTTTTGAGATGGGGAGCAAATTTTTCTAGTTCCTTTTGCCAGTTACCCACCACTGAAGTCGGAGCCACTAAAAGGGTTGGAGCAACACTATTCGCTGAATCGGCCTGCTCACGTTCCTGAATTAATCGGGCAATCACTTGAATAGATTTGCCTAAACCCATATCATCGGCCAAACAACCATTTAACCCTAAATTCTCTAAAAATTGAATCCAAGCAACACCCCGTTTTTGATATTCCCGTAGATTTCCTTGCAATTGTTCGGGGTTTTCGATGGGTTCCATCTGACTAGGATTTTGCAATTTAGTCATCATTTCTGCCAAAGTTGCATCGGTTTCCACTTCTATGGTATCTGGATTTTCCGAGGCTTTTTGGAGTAATTCCAACAGGGTCATTTCGGGATTTTCCTGCTGTTGGCTTTGCCAGAAAGTCAGCATTTTAGCCATTTGTTCCTGGTCTAATTCCACCCACTGACCCCGAAACTTGACCAAAGGGCTTTTGGCTTTGACCAATTGTTGCCATTCCTTTTCAGAAATGACTTGATCGCCTAGGGACAATTCATAGTGATATTCAATAATATTTTCCAGGCTAAAAATGCCTTTACCCGCAGATTTGGGTTTGGAAGCCGACTTTTTCCCGGAAGCTTTGAGACGCAGTTTTGCCCGTTGTCGTCCCGTGGGAGTCCACCAGGCAGGGACAATAACCTTATAGCCTGAATCTTCTAAAATCCAAGCTGTTTCTTTTAGAAAAGTAAAAGCCGCTTCTAGGGTTAAGTTTAAACCAGTGGGTTTATCGGTTTCCAATCCTTTCCAAATCGCCGGATAGATACGGGCAGCATAACCTAATTGTAAAATGAGTTCCTTTTCAAATTCACTGCCAAATTGTTGTTGAATTTCTTTTTTCTTTTTTTCCCCTCGATACCAATAATCATCAAGAGCAAGTTTGAGGGAAGGGTCAGTTTTTAGAGCAACTAAAAATTCTATCTGCCAATTATTAGGCAATGTCTCTGAGCCTTCTTTTAATTTAAAACAGAGATAAAAATTAGATTCAGCCTGTACGCCAATGAGTTTTGTTTTCCAATCTTGCCACTGTTGATATTGTTTATAAGTACCGACATCGGTGGCTGGTGACTGCTCAGTATCCCTGGCCAAACAACGTGAGATGAGAGAATCTTCCCCTAATTTTTTCTCAAAGGTAGCGGGTAAGGCAATATGCTTAAGCGTACTATGCAATAGAACTTCGGAGAAATGACGTAATAGGGTTTCGCGATCGTAAAAGGTTAGTTCAGACGGTTTGTAATCTAAGCCTGCGACACAGGCCAAGGGCATAAAACCAACCGCCTGTTGCAAATTTTCTGTGTAGGATTCACCTAAAATTTCCCAGCCAGGATAGATCTCAAAGTTGGCTGTTTTAGCTTGAGTTTTACTTTGTTTTTTAGCGCGGTCACGAAGTGTGCCTTCGGCATCGCCTTTTCCTAAATTCAATTCTCGATATTTGAGGGCTGTAATATATTGATCTTTTAAAATAACGCCTGAGAATAGGTGTAGATAGTAATGCCAAAATAATAAGTCTGAACCTAGTTGAAAATCCCCCAAATTGTAGCGGGTTAAAAAATATAAATCATTTAAAAACTTAATTAAAGTACTGACCTTGGGATAATTTGACGACCAGGGTTCGAGGGCGAGAGGAACCAGATAACAATCAATTTCCCAAACTTGCCAGGTTTGGGGTTCAAGCTCGTTGGTATCTTCCAAATAACGGCTTAATTCTAGAGAGGGAAGGGGCTGGCCATCGGCTGTCGGTAGAATAAAATATTTGGGGGCCAGATAATCCGTTAATTGAAAATAGGGTGATGTTTTAACGCCTAATTCATTAATTAAAAAATCAGCTAATTTGGCTTGGGGGAGATGGTTTGGGGCGCGGTCAGCAAGTCTGTCTTTGGCAACTTTGCTAGGATTTTGAGTCTTTTTACCATTCGTATCTGTCTCTACCCAAAGCGCAAACGCACCAGACTGAACAAAATGATCGTCATTTTGGGGAATCCAAGTTCCGTGAAGGATTTTCATGACTACCTCCTGATTCTACCGACTACTTAACTGAATTTTAATCCATGAGCGAAATTCAACACTGTTTAATGATTACTTAATCGCATTAACGGGAGGAGGGGTATTCGGTTTAACCGTCTGCCAATGACTATGAATAACAGAACTTTGATTTTGTTCATGCTCGTTTTTCGCGGCATTCTGGGCCGGGACGAGGGGCTTTTGGGCAGCGTTTGTTAACCATTGCTCATAGCTGGCTGTCGATTCCACGTAAACTGGGGCATTCATGGTCGCAAAATAAGTTCCACTGAATTGAGAGTCCTGAAGTTGATACTGACCCATGCGATTGGGTGTAAATTTAAACTCAATGATACGGTTAGGAACAATATCCTGTTTAATGCGAAAGTTTGGGACATAGAAACCATGCAGAACATCGGCGGAAGTTAGGGATAACTGTATAGGATGATCGACTGGTAAGTGTAACTCTGAACTGGTAACCTGGCGATCGCGATAATAAAAAGACCAAGCCCATTGTTTCGCCAAAACGTCTATTTTTTCAACAGGTTGAGGGACGGTAGAATCAGTTTGCGCATAGGCAGGCATTTCCATAAAGTGATCAACCATTGGTAAGGGGCCTAACACATTCATACGTTGATAGATGTGATAGCTATAAACCGCAATCCAGGTGACAAGGAGTAGGGGAATGACTGTCCAGATCACTTCTAATTGATTGTTCCCTTTAAGGGCTGGGCCATCACTAGCATCATTTTTTGCTGCTCGATAAAAAAGTAAAGAATAACCCAGAACACCTGTTACTCCTAAAAAAATAATAGACCCTAGGGTGACTAGAAAACTAAATAAATCGCCAATCGGTTCTGCTTCGATCGCAGCTGAAGTAGGGAGCCATTGATAGGCTTGTTGTCCTAGCCAGTGACTAATTAAAATAATGGCTAATACTGAGAGGGTTAAGATAATAATATTAAAGGTTTTCATTCAATCTTCCTATCATTAAAAAATGGCAACTATCGTAAAATTTGATTGGGATTTTTGCCTAAACGTAATAAATGAGCGGCAGTATTATGGACACCAAACTCTGCTCCTAATTGCGCCCCTAACGTGCCATGTAATGCCATATAAATTAAGATTAGAAAACCTGCAATCAAATAACTCCATTGCACCTGTCGAGCCTGATTTTTTCGCCAAACAAAGCGTTGATAACCGCGCCAAATGGTCATAGCCACCATCATGATTAAGAGTAAAACGCCACCCACTCCATGTAATAACAAAGTTGATCCGGCTCCTAATCCCCAATCACTCCCCATTGTGGCTGGTGCGTCGGCCAAGAGAATTTCAAAAAATCCTGCCGCCACCGTAAAAAAACTAATCAAGGAAGCTGCCAAAGCATTGTACCAACCCACATCAAAGAAGTTATGACGATTGGCGGGTATTCCGAGGAATTTGAGTACCGGTTTTTCTAACGGGAAAAAAGTGCCAGCAAAGTCAAAAATAATGGCAATGATAAACAACCCCAGGGTTAAATGCACCAAATTAGGATGCAGAGGAAAACGGTAGGGTAGCCCATTCACTCCCATTTCCAAATTTAATTGTTTTAGTTGTTCAATCAGGTCTGGATTCATTTCAGGCGACCCTCTCTAATGGCTTGGACAACCGGGACAGTGTGTAAACCAAAAACCCAATCCACTAGACAACCTAAATAGATTTGTAGGGCAATCAGAAAAACTAATAGGGTGGCGGCTCCCAAATAGGCAGCAGGAACTTTTAAGGGATTGCGAACCCGAATTACGCCTCGCCAAGCTGTTAAGGCCACTAAGAGGGCAGATAATGACCACCCATTAATGGTATGCCAATCGAGAACTGGTTGGGCTGCCGGGTAAGCTTGAGCCAAAGCCGCTTCAAATTCCCCAAAAATGACAGCGAAAAAAATTGCAACGGAGGCAACCACTAAATTCCACCAACTGACTTCCAATAGCCGATAGTTACGGGTAAAATAACCCACCAGATCACAGACATAGGCAAAAAGTACCATTGCGATCACAAAATGGACGATGATCGGATGCAAGGTGTCGGGATAGGGCAGATTTTGATCGTTCAGGGGAAACATGGTAAAGAGTTTTACTTAGCGGGAGGGCTGATTTTGCTGGTTTGGTTGGGGAATGGGGAATCGCTCGTTGCTTGGGGTTTGGAGACTTACATAGGCCGCGATCGCCAGAATAAGGGGTGTCACCACTGCTAAAACCTTAACCCAAAGCCGTTCTTTCTGTTCTGCTGGTGTCAGTTTGAGGGTTTGCACCTGTTCAGGAGAAAGGGGCAAGGGGTGATGATAACGATTAAAGGTTTCTTCCTCTAGCCAGATTGCTGTCGCCTTAAAGTTATGGAGAGGCGTGGGTAACATTTCCAGATAGGTTGCATTGCGAATCAGATCTCCGACCTTGCCATGAATTTGTACCTTGTCAAAGAGATTGGCGACCCCATTGCCTAACCCCAATTTCATCAGAGTCCCGCGGAGTTGGGCGTTAGAGATTTGGAGTGGTTGATTTTGACTGAGGGCCATCAGATTATGGGCGATCGCCGCTCCCTGCTGATAGGCCACCTGGGCCAGGGCGGGTTGGTTTTGGTCTTGAACCTGGACGCAATCGCCGGCGGCGAAAACCTCTGGAAAATCTAGTAGTTGCAAGGTCTGACTGACAATGGGTTGTCCATGCCGATTCAGGTGTTCCCTCGGAATCTGGGCACTAATACTTTCTAGGAGGGGATTATTGGCGGTTCCAGCGGTCCAAATTGTGGTTTGGGTCGGTAAACTCAGTACTTCTTCTCTGTCTTTATACTGATAAGTCAGGCGATCGCTGCTTACGGATTTAACAGAGACTCCCAGCCATAGCTCAACGGGAATGGTGCGTTGTTGTAAGGCTTGCAAGGCTTCCTGTTGTAGATGGGCATTAGCATCTCCCGCCAAAATGCGATCGGCATGATTGATCAAAATAATTTTGATGGCATGAATATTTCCCCCCAAGCGAGCATACCAATAGGGTAATAAGTCCGCTAAGGTGGCTGCCATTTCCACTCCCGATGGCCCCGCGCCCACAATTACAAAGGTTAACAGCAATTTTCTGCTCTCCCCATCTCCCTGCTCTCCCCCATTCTCAATCTCCCTAGCCCGTTGTAAACAAGTCTGTAAATGCTGTCTTAAGGTGAGAGCTTCTTGCAGCGATCGAAAAGCAAAGGCATTTTCCCTTGCCCCTTCTGTACCCAAATAGCCCTGACTTGAGCCAATGGCTAAGACTAAATAACGATAGGAATAGGATTGACCCGTGGCTAATTCCAGTTGTTTTTGCTGGAGATCTAACTTAACGACCCGATCTTCGACAAAGTGAATGTCACTGCCCTGGAGAAGTTCTGCGTAATCTGGACAAACCACCTTTTCGGGTAATTCCTCGGTGAGCAGTTCATAGAGCATGGGCTTAAAAACAAACTGCTTTTGGGGATCGATCAAAATCAGATCGCAAAGACAATTTTGATGACGGAGATGCAATGCGGTGAATAGCCCCGTAAAGCCTGCACCAATGATAACGGTTGGTGGTGTAGTAAGAAAGTCCTTGCTTGGCTGTCGATCCATACTCTTTGCAGACAACGTCGGGTTTTAATCGCGGTAGTCATCAAGCTATCATAGAAAGAGATTATTCTAAAACTAAGCTGCCAAAAATGTGAAGTTAAGAAGTTTTTTGAGGATCTGAGGTTTTTTGTCGTACCTTTTTGTGAATCGTCAATCAGAACAACCCTTTTAATATTTTTGCTATTTTCGTGATCGAGGTATCCATTGACTTTTTCTCCTTCTTTTTCTCTCAACCAGCCAGTTCCACTCCTTTCGCCACGCCGCATTGTCATTGGAGATGTTCACGGCCACTACGATACGCTTTTACGGCTCTGTGAGGCTTTCTCTCCTGGACAAGAGGATGCTGTCTATTTTATTGGGGATTTAATTGATCGGGGCCCCCATAGTGCCGAGGTGGTTGATTTCGTAATCAAGAATAAATATCATTGTCTGCTGGGCAACCATGAGCAAATGTTACTGGACGCGATCGGAGGCGGGGAGGGGGAGATCTCACCCCAACTATTACAGTCCTGGTTATATAGTGGCGGACATCCCACCCTAGTTAGCTATCAACATCAAATTCCCCAGGAGCACGTTGATTGGATGCAACAATTACCCCTTTATCTGGACTTAGGTGATATTTGGTTAGTTCATGCCGGTCTTGATCCTCAATTACCGTTAGATCAGCAAAGTGCCGAACAATTTTGTTGGATTCGCGATCGCTTCCATTGTCATCCTGTGCCCTATTTTGTCGATAAATTAATTATCACAGGTCATACTATTACCTTTACCTTTCCAGGGGTAGAGCCAGGTCAACTGGCCTGCGGTGCTGGTTGGCTCGACATTGATACAGGGGCCTATCATCCCCAGAGTGGTTGGTTAACCGCTTTAGATATTACCAACCGTTGGGTCTATCAAGCTCACACTAGTACTAATTGCGTCCGCACTCTACCCTTGGATAAAGCGGTTACTTTTATGGAGCCCAGTAATTTACTCGGCAAACGGGGAAAAAGTAAACGCAAAGGTTGGTTTGGGTAAACCGAGAAAAATAAGTTTTAAAGAGAGCTTAAAACTGAACTTCATCAGCAAAATTCTGCCAGCGCACAAAATGAAAAGCTCCGGCAACCGATCCCCAGACTAACTCATCGGTGACGGGATCATAACCCCGATCCAAACTCATTAATTTTTCACTATCGACTTCAAAACTATTATCAAGATAGGTTTCTTTGCCATCTCGTACTACCAGACAATGTTTGCCCGGTTTAACAATGCCTTTAAAACTTTTTCCTGTCCAACTAACCGTCATATCACAACCATCCATTTTCTCTAAATTAGCAGGTGTGAGGGTTTTTAACTTGTCTAAATCTCTAGCGGCTCCATAAAAATCTTCTTCGGGTTTTACCTTATAATTTTCCAATTCAATCTGATCATTAATAATATTTAGTTTTAAAACTCGCAAACGGTAAGGTTGATTGAGCAGAAAATCATAGGCCTGTTCTAGAAATAACATCGGTTCAGGAAACTGGGCTAACGGCAAGGGGCGAATGGCCACCCGAATATGGGCATAGAAGGGAGGATTTTCAAAGGCTTGGGCTTGGTTGCTAAAGTCCGCAGACATCCAACGAGCGAGGGTATGAATATCGGTTGAGTGGGTCATTTTTTGATCGAGATTTTGCTAAAACACTTGAAGATTACAAAAAATACCATAGCATCAATGGGATTGCCCCTAAAACGTCTTCAGTTTGTTGCGACTGACTGCACTGGCTAATTCAGGATAACCGGCATCGATCAGGGCGCGATCGCGGAGACGACAGGAATCACAATGGCCACAGGGTTCCTGTCCACCTTGGTAACAAGACCAGGTTTGAGCAATGGGAACCCCTAGAGCGATCGCCCGTTGCACAATATCAAGTTTACTGTCTTTAACCAAAGGGGCAATCAACTGAATGGGTTTACCTTCTACTCCTACTTTTGAGGAGAGACTGGCCAAGTTTTGATAGGCCGCTAAATATTCAGGACGACAGTCAGGATAACCGGAATAGTCAATGGCATTAATGCCGAGAAAAATGGCCTCTGCTCCCTTCGCTTCGGCTAGAGATAAACCCAGAGCGATAAACACTGTGTTTCTGCCTGGCACATAGGTGTTGGGAATAATGGTGCTATCTAAGCCACTGGTGGGTAAGGCGATCGCGGGATCGGTGAGAGAGGAGCCCCCCCATTGGGCGAGATTAATATCAACAACGAAATGTTCAGTAATGCCTAAAACGGCTGCGATTTTCTGGGCGGCTGTGATTTCCTGCTCATGGCGTTGGCCGTAGCGACAAGAGAGGGCGATTAATTCATACCCCTCTGCCAGGGCGATCGCGGCACTAGTGGCAGAATCTAACCCTCCAGAGAGGAGAACAACAGCTTGTTTGGGCATAAAGACACAGCAGATAGAAGGGCAGAGAGAAAAGGATTAAGCAAAAACCGCTCAACTTCCATGATAATGGAGAGGAAAAGCTTTACAGTAAACAACTTTTGTTATTGCGGTGAGGGGTTTCCCCAGCCTCGGAGTTAATGTTAGACCAGATTCTCGATTCATCTTTGGCCCTTAGCCTTAAAACCCCGTTGGTATTGATCATTCTGATTGTCCTAGAAGCGGTGTTGTCGGCGGATAATGCCATTGCTTTAGCGGCGATCGCCCAGGGTCTAAAAAGTAAACAGCAACAGCAATACGCGCTTAATGTTGGGTTAGTGGTTGCCTATGGTTTTCGAGTGTTATTAATTTTAACGGCGACTTGGGTGGTGAAATATTGGCAATTTGAACTTCTGGGTGCTTTATATTTGCTCTGGCTAGTGCTTAACTATTTCTTTTCTGCTCAGGATCAAAATAACCAGCATCACAGTATCGAGTTTGCCTTTTTTTGGCAAGCTATCCCGATTATTGCCATCACCGATCTCGCTTTTTCTTTAGATAGTGTGACAACAGCGATCGCGGTGGCCGATGACCTTTGGTTAATTTTAGTGGGTGGGGCGATCGGGGTCATTACCCTACGCTTTTTGGCAGAACTCTTTATACGGTGGCTGGATGAGTTTACCCATCTCAAAGATGCTGGCTTTATCACCGTTGGCTTGGTGGGTTTACGGCTATTGTTGAGAGTGATCAATCCAGAGATCGTTCCTCCTGAATGGATGATGATTCTAGCGATTGCCGGATTATTTATTTGGGGATTTTCCCAACGTAACGATATCAATCCGACACAAGAAGAAGAAAGTTCCTCAACCCCTTCTTCCTAATTCGGAAACTATTGCGGCGTTGCCTAATAGAGGTATGAATTAAGGAAATTCTAAATGCAATGTACCAGAGTGTAAATCACAACCCATATCCGTATTTTATTGTCATCTTAGTTGAAGTTGCACATTGCGTTAAATGCCTACAGCCAATTGCCAACCAGTACAAAAGAAGACCAATAAAACGGATGCTGATATTGGGGGGAATGCAACAAAGATAGTTGGGCTTGACGTAAAGCATTGGCCTTAGAAACCTGGGGTTGATTCAGGGCTTGATAAAATTGAGTCATTAAATCAGCCGTTGATTCATCTTGTATCGACCATAGGGTGGCGATCGTACTTCTTGCACCGGATCGTACTGCCACTCCAGCTAACCCTAAAGCGGCCCGTTTATCACCCACTGCTGTCTGACAGGCACTTAAAATTAACAGTTCAATTGGACTTTTAATCACAAGCGGTTGTTCGCGTAATAATTGGTCTAAATTTTTAACATTAATTTTTTTATCCCAGGTTAATAGGAAGGTGTTTTCTGCCTGCGAAGAAAATTGACCGTGAGTCGCTAAATGGACAATAGAAAACTGATTAAACTTCAATGCTTTTTCTAATTGAGAACTAGTAAAATTACTATTTAATAAAATATTACTGGCAGTAATTCTAGCAATTTCATCGACTTCTTTTTTGACACTGGGAAGGGCAGAAAAACCTTGAATCGGTTCAGTTAAGCCACCGACTAACGCGCTTAACTTTTCTGGAGCAAAACGATTCCCCCCAAATAACTGTAATCCTGGTGTTAGGGCAAGATTATATTTCTCAATCAAATATTGTTTACCGTCATGTAAGGCTGAGATAGGGACATTGCGTAGGACTCCATCCAATACAAACACTAAGGTTTGAATATTATTTTGGGTCAATGCTGTCTCTGCGGGACGAATTAACCAATTGTATAATTTTTGGTTTGGAACAAGGGGATTCGGATTAGTGATAAAAGGATTTAAGCTTGCAAATAGATCCTCAAATGTCCGTTCTATTTCTGCCTCATTGACACTAGAATTGAGAGAAGTTGCATAGTAGCGAAGGGGTTGATCTGAAATTGATAGGATAATCGCTAGACGTTCGGGTAAAATAATCGAATAAATGACGGCTGCTTGGGAGTCTAGTTGTTCAATTTGTTTTGGTTTATCTTCCAAACAGGCTTCTTGAAAAAAGTTATTAATTTCCGCTAATTGAAGGGCTTCAATCACATTCCTGGCTTTCTTAAGGTTAGCCTGACTAATTTCCCCTCGATTAGGAGACGGCTGTAAAAGTAAATCCACTAATTCTCGATAGACTGGTTCAACCCCATCTCGAAACGTAAATTGAATATCGGGATTGGTCGCCACTAAGTCTTGACGTAGGGATTGTAGGTTTTGAAACGCTAGGGTATAGGCCGCGATCGCTGCTTCCGTTTGGTGATTCAGTCGATGTAAACGTCCCAACTGCCATTGCCACAGATAACTTAGCTCTGGACTATTAAAAGTCGCAAGTTGTTGTAAAGCTTGTTCCGTCAACTGTTGAGATTCTTTGAGATTTCTTGTTTGTTGAGCAAGAGCCGCTAAATAACCTAGAGCATTGGCTTCAGCCTTTTTATCTCCCAAACTTTGAGCCTGGGCAAAAGCAACCTTAACTTGTTTCTGGATCTCAGCTAAAGTAGGAATTTGATCAGTCCCTAAAACGTTAAATTTGTCGTTTTCATCGACGTAGTTTAGGGAAGGACAGGATTGAAAAATAGGAGATTGGAGGGAGTTATTGGGGCTTGATTTTTCTGATATTTCTGGACTTAATTGGCTTTGAAGACAGAGTAAATTTTGAGCGAATTTGAGCCGAGCCGCAATGGCAACCCGACTGGTGGGTAAACGGTCAATACTAGTCGGTAATGTTTTTAATAAAGTAGAAATAGTACTTTGTTGCTGGTTTTGTAGCGATAAATTAAGTAAATTTAATTGAGCTTGAATAACAACTTTAGGAGACTTTGCTAATTCAGCTAAATGATAACAATCTGCCGCCTGTTGGTAATATTCAAAGCTCTTACGATCGGTGCTGACTGAAAGACAATCAACTTGTTTACTATTGATTAGTTTATTTTTGACTGGTGAAGTGAGCGAAACTTCAGAAACTACTTTTTTATTTCCTAAAGACCTAATCGTATTCCCTAAACTCAGGTAAATTGCTCCAAAATCAGAATAGTTGTCCAGTTTTTTAGCTAATTCTATACTTTTTAGTAAGACGATTTGCGATTGTCCTGTTTGTCCGATCACCCGTAGAACATTGCCCAGACTACGTAACCCTAAAATTTGTAAGGGTAAATCCTGTTCTGGTAAGTTCTGTAATTCTGTTACGGAGATTTCACAGGTTTGGGCAGGAAATTCCAACGTTTTTAATAACGTTTGACAAGCTCTTGGATACAATCCTAAATTTTGTAACGCTTGAGCCTGGTTAATTTCGCTCCTGAAAATACCTTGTTTATCTCCCAGGTCTCCATATATCGTTGTAGCGGATTGCCAAGTTTCGAGCGCATTTTCCGGTTGGCCGATCGCCAGTTGTTGTTGACCTTGAATATCTAGACTGGCCGCTAAAACTGTCTGTCGTTCAGAGCTATTGGGCAGACTTTCCAGTAAGGTTAAACTAGCCGTGATCGCTTTTTGAGCCTCATCCCATTGGCCCAATTGTTGATCAGTTAAGGCAAGATTACTTAAGGCGATGGACTGATTCAACCGATCACCGCTTTCCTTCGTAATGTCGATAATCTGTTGCCACAAAACCGCCGCATCCTCAAATTGTCCCGCTTGATAGGTCTTTTCTGCCTGCTCTATCTGTTGGGGAATATTTAAGGGGGTTTTAGAGACTGGAGTGGAGTAAGAAACAGAGGCCATTAACAGGGGAACGGCGATCGCCAGCAAAAACAACAAAATGACCAAAAACCGCGATCGCTTTTGGAACAGTATTTTAAGCAAATATGAGAATTTACAAATCAGTCTAGATTTTTTCTTAAACACAATTAGCTGAATTTTATAATTTTAATTTTTGAGGAGCAGCTTGTGATGGGAGGAGCAAAGTAGAAACACTTAAAAGAATGGGAATTGCTGTTAAAGAAAATGTCGATTCCATATTATAGTCTTGCTTGTCGCTATTTAGAAGAGTAGCCTAGTTCCCAATCTTCCCCTCCAACCCCTAGGCTAATAGAAACGCTAGAGTCGATTATTTCTGAGTTAGGGCAGTTGTTAAGGATTTTCCTAAGGCTTGGAGTTCAGCCGTTAATTGAGCCGCATTGGCATCAGGTTTGCCACTTTTAAATAAAGTTGCGAGAGTGGTCATGTGGCCATTAATCTCTGCGTAGGCCTTCACCGATTTTGTTTTAACCGTACCTTCTAGACCTGTCCAACTTTCCTGAAGTTGGGTAAATTCCTGTTGAGCCCGGCTCAAATCTCCCGCTTGTACCGCAGCCAAAGTACTGGTCACACCTGAAGACATGCCTTGAACACCATCTTTAAGGGCTATGGCTCCTTGAACTGCATTGGCAGCAGATTGTTTGGCTTTCTCGGCATTTGCCTTCATTTCATCCATTTTTGATTGGGCCGTATTAGTGGCTTGTTCTGTCGCCGTTTGGGCTTGCTCTAGAGCCGATTGAGCTTTGTTAGTAGCTTGTTCTGTCGCCGTTTGAGCCTTATTGAGAGCGTTTCGAGCCTTATCTAGAGCAGTTTGGGCAGTCTGATTGGCTTTTTCATTAGCGGACTTTGCTTGATCGATGGTCGTTTGAGCCGCCGATTCCATTGTTGTCGGTTGGGTCGCATTCTCTTCTGGCGGTTTTGTCCCACAGCCAGCCAGCAGCAGCAAACTAGTGCTCAAAATTAAAAACATTGGCAAGCGCATATCAAATCAACCTCCTGGAAAAGTAAAAGTATCAAGAACTTAAAATTCAGCACTAAGCGGGGTTCGAGGAAAGGGAATCACATCACGAATATTGGCCATGCCAGTCATGAATTGCACCACCCGTTCAAAGCCTAGACCAAAACCAGCATGGGGAACGGAACCATAACGGCGCAGATCGAGATACCACCACAAATCCTCTGGATTCATGCCTTGAGCTTCAATCCGTTGAATAAGCACATCTAGCCGTTCTTCACGTTGAGAGCCGCCAATAATTTCCCCAATTTTAGGCACTAGAATATCCATCGCTGCGACGGTTTTTGCATCCTCGTTTAAGCGCATATAAAAGGCTTTAATTTGGGTGGGATAATTGGTGACAATCATCGGTTTTTTAAAAACTTCTTCGGCTAAATAACGTTCATGTTCAGACTGTAAATCCACTCCCCAGGCAACTGGATATTGAAATTGTCGATCGCATTTTTCGAGCAGGGCGATCGCTTCGGTATAGGTAATACGAGCAAATTCATTGTTAATAATATTTTCAGCAGTGGCCAAGACACTGTTATCAATGCGTTCATTGAAAAAGGCCATATCTTCTGGACAGGCTTCGAGGACAAATTTAAAAAGATACTTGAGAAATTCTTCTGCCAAATTCTGATCCCCTTCGAGATCACAAAAGGCCATTTCTGGCTCTACCATCCAAAATTCAGCCAAATGACGGGAAGTATTAGAATTTTCGGCACGGAAGGTGGGCCCAAAGGTATAGACATTTTGAAAGGCAAGGGCCATGACTTCGGCTTCCAATTGACCGCTCACCGTTAAATAGGCCTGTTTCCCAAAAAAATCCTGTGTAAAATCAACACTTTTATCGGCTTTTAAGGGCAGTTTATTAAAATCAAAACTACTGACGGTAAATAATTCGCCCGCCCCTTCACAATCACTGGCGGTAATAATGGGAGTATGTACCCATAAAAAGCCTCGTTCCTGAAAAAACTGATGGATCGCTGTCGCACAGGCATTTCTGACTCGCATCACGGCCCCTAAGGTATTTGTCCGCGATCGCAGGTGGCCAATCGTGCGTAAAAACTCAAAACTATGGCGTTTTTTCTGGAGCGGATAGGTTTCGGGGTCAGCTTCTCCTAACACGGTCAGGGTTTCAGCCCGGAGTTCTAATTGTTGTCCTTTGCCTGGGGAAGCAACGAGAACTCCCGATACCATGAGGGCAGCCCCCGTATTTAAGCGCGTTAATTGGGTTTTATAGTCTGGTAAGGTGGGAGCTAGAATTACCTGAAGATTGGCCAAGGATGAGCCATCATTCACTTCGACAAAACTGAAATCTTTTAATTCTCGTTTGGTGCGTACCCAGCCCTGAATGGTCACGGTTTCATCTAGTTGACCTCGGCGAAGCAGATCAATAATGCGTCGATTTGACATGACTATCTACCCTTGTTGTTCAAGACTATTTTTAGCACTAGTTTATCATTGGTCTGATCTCCATTCCCTCTTATCTATATTTTTATTTTGTACAAGCTCAATTAATACGGATTTAAAAACCGCGATCGCCTCTCCCCGATTAAGAAAAAAGCGATCACCTCATTCATCAAAAAAAGTTCCATTAAACAGTCGTAAAATTGCTTAAACCGATGGTGCCTGTTAAACCTGTAATTTCAACAATGGCATCGGCTGTTGCACTAAAGCCCGCAGTATTATTATTGATAGCAATAAAGGTACGGATTGTGCTGCCACTCGCAAAGGTAAATTGCGCCGCATAGTTAGCCTTAAAAGCAGTGGTTGTTAAGGCCGCTCCAATGCCCACCGCATCCAAAGTGGCGATCGCCCCTACATCAATGAAGCCTGACCGTGCCGTTCCCACTAGGAACAAATCATTGCCCGCATTGGCATTGAAATCGGTTAGTACGTCAAAACTATTGTTTGTTGTCCCCAACAGAGAATCACCGAGGGTTTTGTAACTAAAACGGTCAACCCCTAAGCCTCCCGTTAGAGTATCGGAACCGCCACCACCCGTCAGGATATTGTCCGCCGTGTTACCGATAATCGTGTTAAGACCCGAATTCCCCGTTGCGTTGATGGCATTCGCTCCTGTTAACGTTAAATTTTCGACATTAGTCAGACTAGAAATACTAAAGGTGACAGAAGATTGAACCGTATCCGTTCCCGATGCGGCACTTTCCGTAATCACATCAGTGGTCGTATCTACAACGTAAACATCGTTACCCGTACCACCAACCAGGGTATCAATCCCATCTCCACCCGTGAGGGTATTGTCTGCCGTATTACCTGTAATTTTGTTATTCGCGGTATTGCCCGTGCCGTTAATCGCACCCGTACCTGTTAATGTCAGATTTTCGATATTGACTAAGGCAGATAGATCAAAGGTAACAGAAGACTGAATGGTATCCGTTCCTTCTCCAACATTTTCTGTGATGACATCGGTGGTCGTATCCACAACGTAAATATCATTGCCCACACCACCAATAAGCGTATCAATGCCATCACCTCCATTCAGGGTATTGTTGCCTGTATTCCCTGTGATGACATTATTGAAGGCATTACCCGTCCCGTTAATCGCCCCCGTCCCTGTTAGGGTTAGGTTTTCGATATTGGCTAGGGCCGCTAAAGAAAAGGTGACAGAGGATTGAATGGTATCCGTTCCTTCCCCGACATTTTCCGTGATGACATCGGTGGTCGTATCTACAATGTAAAGATCGTTATCCGCACCACCAACCAAGGTATCAACACCGCCAGAACCGTTCAGGATGTCAACACCGCTAGAACCATTCAGGATGTTATTGCCACTATTGCCTGTCAGGGTGTTATTACCCGCATCACCAGTTCCATTAATCGCACTAGACCCGGTTAAGGTGAGATTTTCAATGTTGGTTAAGGCCGTCAGATCAAAAGTAACAGAGGACTGAATCGTATCTGTTCCCTCGCCGACATTTTCAGTGATCATATCTGTGGTGGTATCAACAACATAGGTATCATTGCCCACTCCACCAATGAGGGTGTCAATTCCCGTACCACCATTGAGGACATTGTTGGCACTGTTACCGATAATGATGTTATTACTGGAATTTCCTGTACCGTTAATCGCATTTACCCCGATCAGAGTAAGATTCTCTACCCCACTAGCTAGGGTTGTGGTGACATCGGTTACTAGAGTATCGGTGATAGTCGTTGTGACAGAGACCGCACTACCCAGGGTTGCTTGAGTTGGATTGGAAATGGTTAAGGTAAATGTTTCGTCAGCTTCATTAAGAGTATTGTTAATGATTGGAATGGTAATATTTTGGCTGGTTACGCCGCCAGTAAAGGTTAGGGTGCCAGTGGTGCTGGTATAGTCTGAACCAGAGGTGGCAGAGCCATTGCTTGTTGCATATTGAACGGTAACGGTTTGACTACTATTGACTATCCCTGTCAGACTAACGGTATAGACCACACTTTGAGGATTGGTTAATCCTTCCACAATCGCCTGGGGACTAGTGGTGATGTTGAGTACAGGTAAGTCATTGTTGATGTTTATTAGGCTGACATCCCTGGGATCAAGACCGTTGTAGTTAGCATCGGTAGAACTGGCGGGATTAAGAATAATCGAATAACTTTGATCACCGTCATTAATTGCGTCATCCACTCCTGTAACGGTGACTTGTTGGGCGATATTCCAGTTGGCTGTTGTAAAGGTCAACGTTGATACATCAATCGTGCCTTCATTGGGGTTACTACTATTGAGGGTGATTACTACATCGGCGGTGGGAGCGGTATTCAGCACAACGGTAAAGGTTGCGGTTCCTCCTGCTTCAGTGGTGGTTAATCCGGCGATCGGGCTAACAGTCATGCCGTTGCCAATAATCGTTCCTGTGATCGCATACTGACCGAGACTGCCGTAATCGGAATAGCCTGTGGTTAAATCTCCTTTGCCCACTCCATCGATCGCCACATAATAAGTCCCTGCGTTCAGAAAGAGATTCGTAAAATTAGCATTGAGCAAATCGGTGGGATTAGATTGAGCGATTAAAGTTGTCCCATCTGACCCATAAATTCCCGCCCAAATATCTAGATTAGTTGCACCACTAGGCTGAGTCAGGTATTCTGCGCCAAAACTACCGCCACTATTAATCCAAGCCTGGGTAATTGCCTGAATCGTTAAATTAATCGCTCCTGTTCCTGTGGTAAAGCGAAACCAATCCTGATCCGTATTTCTCTCAATAATACCGAATTGACTCACATCGGTCAGACTGTTATTTAAAGCATTTTGTCCTAAAAGACTGAGATCATTGAGGGTTAGGGCATTATTCCCCGCATCATCACTACGATAACCAAAGCCATTACTAGTACCTGAAATAATACTCAGATCATCCTCTTTATTGTTGGCATCGGGGTATTCTCCCTTGCTCCACTGGGACAAAGGCTGATAGTAACCGACTCCCATAATGGGAGCCCAGCCCGTTGCACCCGACCCTTGACCACTATAGTAACCCTGGGTAGAAGTTCCATCATGGTTAAGCCCTAAGTTATGACCGACTTCATGGGAAACGGCTTCAGCAATATATTTTTCCCCATTGGGCCCAAGGTTCTCTGGAAAAATCAGGGCTGGTTTGTAGAAATCTCCCACACTGCCAAATACGCCAACATAGGCAATCCCGCCGTAGGCTCCAACATAACTGCTAATAGGACTAATTAGGGCTTGCTGAAAAAAGCTGAAACCCTTACGGAGAAAAGATAGTAGCCAAATTAAGAACAGCTAGAATGCAGGAAAATAGGTTAAAATGGCTCAAAACCCTTGCATTAAGAGGAGAGA
>JAYKJI010000456.1:0-2887 GCA_035285405.1 Snowella sp.
TCTCTCCTCTTAATGCAAGGGTTTTGAGCCATTTTAACCTATTTTCCTGCATTCTAGCTGTTCTTAATTTGGCTACTATCTTTTCTCCGTAAGGGTTTCAGCTTTTTTCAGCAAGCCCTAATTAATAGACCTACAGCATTTCTCATTGAAATGAGGTACAAAATTAACACATTGGTAAATAAGCGGGTGATGAGACTCGAACTCACGACATTCACCATGGGAAGATGACGTTCTACCACTGAACTACACCCGCAACGAAATCTATTTTATCATTAACCTCCTCCACTGCCTAATCAACTATCTAGAAAATATTAGAAAGAGGCCATGGCTGGAACCTGGGCTAAGGCAGAGGATAAGAATTGCAGAGCCAGAATCGCTAAGATTGGTGAAAAATCCATACCGCCTAAAGGAGGAATAATAGAGCGAAAAATATTGAGATAGGGGTCAGTGATCGGAGACAGGAAACCCATCGCGCTACTTGCCCAGTCTGCGGTTTGGAACCAGGACAATAAAATTCTAATAAAAATCAACAATAAATAAATATTGATGAAATTAAGCAGTGTTTGTATAACTAATCCAGTTGCGTCCATAATTTTAGGCTTTTCCCTGAAGCTATTGATGTGACAATTTTTATCCTGATTTTAGCTTGAAGCTTGGCTGATCGCTAGGATTGAGCCAGAATTTGTCGAGCAACGGTCAAGGCCGAATAGCTAACACCGGCGGTTCCTTCTCCTGGATGGGTAGAATCTCCCACTAGCCAAAGATTCTGAAAAGGAGTACGAGTAGCAAGGCCAAAGGGGCCAAAGCTAGAAAGCCGTTGACCAATCCCCCCTACAAAACCCTGTTCCCTGGCGGTAAAGGTGGCAAAAGTACGAGGAGTGGCGACTTCTTGATGCAAAATAGTCTGGGAATTTAACTGAAAATAGCGGTTTAAATGGGCGATCGCCGTTTCGGTGTAACTTTTTTTAAGGGCTTGATATTCCTCTGGGGAAGCTGACCACCAGGGTTTAACATCGACAAAAGAAGAGGCGATTAAAGTTCGTTGACCCAGGGGAGCGCGACCATCACCTGGCTTACTAACGGAAACAAAAAGAGAATTATTTTCACCCAGGGGCCCATCTTGATCGTAGAGGAATTGGAGATGGGGAGGACAGGCTGCCGGTATGGCGGCTTCGGTAACACCTAAATAGACCACAAAGGCTCCAGAGGGTTCCGCTAATTTATCTAGCCGTTGTTGATAGTGAGCCGGCACAACATCTAGTAATTTTCCTAAATTTTGAACGGTGACATTGGCAACAATATGATCCGCCGTTTTTCTCTGAGTTTGACCCGTGCGGCGATCGCGGACAGTAATACTTTTAACGGTTTTTCCTGCCGTCTGAATTTGCTCAACGGTATGACGCAAGTGAACTTGACCGCCATATTTTTCTAAACCTGCTACCAGGCGATCGCTTAACACCTGCATACTGCCCTGTAAATGATAAAGCCCCTGGGGAGCCTGGGAAACGGCCAAAGCCGTCGCGCCATAGAGCAAAGCCGTTTCTTCCGCATTTACTTGGGAATAAAGCTTTAGTTGTAAATCTAAAAAAGTTTTGAGACGCTGATCTCGCCCCAAACCATACAATCGCAGCGCATCCCCTACAGTTAACAAGGCAAAGGGAAACGTGATTAACGTATCGGGTCGTAAAGCGGCCACTAATTGCTGAAGATCCCAGAGATTACGAGGTGGTAAAACCGGATCACGGGTTTGGAATTGCCAACTAGCTTGAAATAATTTACTAAGCAATTGCCAAAAGGGTTCACTACCAGGAAATTGGAATTGTCGTTCCTGTTGCCATTGCAGGGGATCGCGCCAAATATTAATCGGCTCTTTTTCGCCAGGTAAAAACACGGCACAGGCTGGATCACAAAAACTGGCTTCCGGTAAGGGGATCTCTAACAGTTGAAAAATACGCTGATGAATACCACCCATTTCTAGGCCAGCGACCTGGGTGGCTCCCACATCAAAGATAAAATCGCGCCGCCGAAAGGTTGATGCACAGCCCCCTACCGCGATCGCCTGTTCATAAACCGTAACTTGATAACCCCAACGGGCCAACAGGGCTGCGGAGGTCAAACCGCCAATTCCTGCCCCAATGACGATTACTTTTTGAGTCATTCTGAGTTTTTGGGCTAATTTTGTTACATTTCTTTACATTATCAGAGAAATGGGTTTAAAACCTCGTCCTTCTAGGACGGCTTTATAGGAATTGGCGACATAAGACTCGTTGCATTCAAACCTATTGACCGATTCACCACATTTTTACGCCGTATGTGTTAGCATAAATTTATGCTGATATTTGAGTTCAGGGTTTACGGAAAAGTTAGTCAATTCGCCAAAATTGATGAGGCAATTCGGACTGCTCAATTCATTCAAAACAAATGTCTAAGGTTTTGGATGGATAACAAGGGTACATCCAAGTATGACCTCAACAAATATACGGCAGTATTGGCTAAGGAGTTTCCGTTTGCCGACAAACTTAATAGCACAGCCCGTCAAGCCTGTTCAGAACGATGTTGGTCTACTATCTCCCGATTCTACGAGAATTGTAAGAAAAAAGTACCTGGCAAAAAAGGGTTTCCACAATTTAAAAAGACAACTCGCTCCATTGAATTTAAACATTCAGGATGGAAGTTGTCGGAAGACAGAAAGTTCATCACTTTTACTGATGGCAATAAAATTGGGAAGCTTAAGCTAAAAGGGACTCGTGACTTACATTTCGGCTCTTCCCCCAACTGTGTGGAAAGTGTATAATGATAATACCACAGTAGGAGGTGGAGTATGTGGATAAACTTGGATGAGCTACTAGGTTTGCAAAAGGTAACAGTCGTAAACTATCGAGAAATA
>JAYKJI010000457.1:0-15125 GCA_035285405.1 Snowella sp.
TCTCTCCTCTTAATGCAAGGGTTTTGAGCCATTTTAACCTATTTTCCTGCATTCTAGCTGTTCTTAATTTGGCTACTATCTTTTCTCCGTAAGGGTTTCAGCTTTTTTCAGCAAGCCCTAATTAATAATCGACCTCAAAAAAGTCTTGACTATCAAACCCTCTATGAAGTATTCCATAATATAGACTTAGGCATTATACACTTCAACGTTGAATAGGCCTAACAATCAAGAGACTGTTCTAATTCCCATGGTGTAATTTGACTATTAAAACTGTGCCATTCCTGATGTTTGAGTTTTAGATAAGACCTTACAAAAGACTCTCCTAATGCTCGACGTAGAATCGTATTTGTTTCCAAGCAACGTAACGCATCTAGTAAATTACCGGGTAGTTTTTTTGCAGTCCCTTCGGGTAGAGGATCTGTATAGTTATTGTTATCGCAACGCCGACCCGCCTCTCGTTTTTGCTTGATACCATCCAGACCCGCCGCAATTAGGGCTGCTGGTAAAAGATAAGGATTAGCGGCACCATCGGCTAGACGAAACTCAAATCGTCCTGCTTCAGGAATACGAATGGTATGGGTACGATTGTTGCCACTGTAACTAATGGAATTAGGCGACCAGGTTGCCCCCGAAGCCGTGACAGGGGCATTAATGCGTTTATAGGAGTTGACGGTGGGATTAGTAAAAGCACAAATCGCTTCGGCAGAATGTAAAACGCCCGCAATAAATTGATAGGCTAAACTCGATAGTCCCAATTCTCCCTGGGCATCATTAAAAAGATTGGTATTTACTGCTAAATCCCAGATAGAAAGGTGAGTGTGACAACCGTTGCCCGTTAAATGGGGAAAGGGTTTGGGCATAAAAGTAGCTCGCAGTCCGTGTTTTTCCGCGATCGCCTTGACCATGTATTTAAAAAAGGCATGACGATCCGCCGTCACCAGAGCATCATCGTACATCCAGTTCATCTCAAATTGTCCATTGGCATCTTCGTGATCATTTTGATAGGCTCCCCAACCCAAGGCCAACATGGCATCACAAATTTCGGCAATGACCTCAAAACGACGCATTAAAGATTGCTGATCATAACAGGGTTTACTTTGGCGATCGCGGCTATCCGAGATTTGTTCACCATCAGCAGAGAGGAGAAAATATTCGCATTCGACCCCCGTTTTAACGCGATAACCCTTAGACTCCGCCTGACTTAACACTTGCTTGAGTACCAATCGAGGTGTTTGCAAAATCGGCTCTCCTGTCGTTGTCTGCAAATCCGCTGCCATCCAAGCCACATCAGGTTGCCAGGGTAATTGAATCAAGGTATTGCTATCAGGAATTGCTAATACATCGGGATCGGCGGGAGTCATATCCAACCAAGCCGCAAAACCCGCAAAACCCGCCCCATTAGTTGCCAAGATGTCGATCGCCTGGGCAGGAACCAATTTTGATCGCTGGACTCCGAAAAGATCGGTAAAACTAATCAGGAAATAACGAATACCTTTTTGGCGAGCAATGTCAGAAAGAAGAGTCATAGAAATTTAAAGTAGATTTTTCAATTTGACAGGAAAAAATTAAGTATTCAGTAACTTATGAACTTCTTTACGGATAAAAGCTTCATCTTCGGGATTTTGATAAGGATTGCCCGCTCGATGTCCCCAAATAGAAGGAATGGGTAAACAGTCAGCATTTGGAATCAAAGCTGCTTCAGCTTGACAATCTTCAGGAGTAAAATACAAATCCGTTGTGGAGGGCATCACCAACGTTTGGGCTTGAATAGCCTTTAAAGCGCGATGATAATCCCCTTGATAGATGGCATTATGGCTCAGATCACAGCACAACCAGGTATCAATCATTGCCAATAAATTATGGGGATCTCGTTTTCGGTAGCCTGCTTCCCAGCCCCGTTGTAGATAATCTTCAAGGGAATCATAACCCAGTTGATAATAAATTCCGGCTCGATAAAAGGCTTGGGATGCCGCCCAGCTTGCATAAATTCTGGCAAAGGCTCGAAAACCCCGTTCGGGGATACCTTCAAAATGAGTTCCTGTCCAAACAGGATCAGCCGTTAAAGCTGCTCTCAGACTTTCTAAAAAGATACGGTTATGGTCTGTGGTTCGAGCTGTTCCACAAAGAGCCATAATTCGTTCTACCTTGTTGGGAAATAAAGCTCCCCAGTGATAGGCTTGTTGCGCTCCCATCGACCAGCCATAGACCATCGCCAGTTTTTCGATGCTAAAGATTTCTCTTAGCAATTTTTCCTGAGCCCACACATTATCCCAGTGGCTAAACCAAAAGCCCTGTTCCACTAAACCACAAGCCTGACAATTACTGGGTGAACTAGATAGCCCATTGCCAAACGTATTGGGGATGACAATAAACCATTGCTCTGGATCAAGAATGCCGCCAGGACGAATCAGCCACTCAATATCTAAATGGGTTGCACCGTAGGAAGTGGGATACAGAATGACATTACAGCGATCGCGGTTTAATTGACCGTAGGTTTGATAGACCAATTGGGCTTGAGGCAGAACGGCACCACACTGAAGCGGAAAGTTTTCAATCGTAAAAGTGCCACCAGAACTGATCATGATTGGAGCGGCTCAATAGAGTGATCAAAACCCGCAATAATGTTGCGATTCACCTTCAAATAACCTGATTCAAGCTGTTTTAAATGGGGTGACAATTTAGCGTGGGCTGCTGTCAAAGCATGGAAAGGAATCGAAGCATAAAGATGATGTTCGGTGTGGTAGGGCATATTCCACATTAAAAAGCGAATCGGCCACCAGGTTAGAGTCGTTCTCGTATTGGTTAAAGGATTTTCATCATAGGTACAGCCTGTATGTTCTGCCAAAAGAATCATTCGCAAAAGGGGTTGTCCGATCGCCAAAGGCAATAGCCAATACATTACAAACCAAGGCTGTTTGAAAATAATAGAAGCCGCGATCGCAATGAAATAAACTAACAATTGTAAGCGAGTTGAACGAATGACTTCCAGTCGGGCTGTTTCCGAAATATAGGGATAATTATCTAATTTTCCTAACGCAATGCCAAAATGTCCCCGTATCTTTCCTAACCACCAGGGAATAGCACTAATTTCTAATAAATATTGCTGTAAACTTTGGGGTTTTGGATCTTCCAATTCAGGGTCTTTATCGGGAATTTGGGTATAACGATGATGCCATTTATGATAACGCCGATAAAAGGTACTGTTATAAAATGAAAGGATGCCAGCCAACCAAGCAACTCCATCATTCAAGCGATTATTTTCAAAGGCTGTGCGATGGCTACATTCGTGCAAAGTTGCAAACATTGTCGCCAAACTAAAGCCATAAATAACTACCGCCGGAAAGGCAATAAACCAGTGAGGATTGGTTGCCCATAAATAACCACTGGTAATCATTACGCCTAAATGACCTGTTAATTGCAGCCATCCTTTGAGGTTGGAACGCTCGTTCAAAATTTTCAGATCTTCTGACGACAGCAACGGGTTGGGCTTAGTCCTGTTATCACTCTCAAGAGAGGATGAGACTGAATTGGCGATCAGCATTATGGCTAGGGAGTCTAGGGGGAAATTAATGCTAGTTTCAACTGGGTGCTGGCCCATAAGTTGTAACGTGAGATACGAAATTCCCCGATAATAGAGAAATGATTAAAAATCTCCATCTGCCACCTGCAAACACGTTAACCCCAAACTGCGCCAAAGCTCCACTACCTGATTGCGATCGTCTAGCACAAATTCAATATTGTAAACATCCCGAATATGACGATCAAAGATTTCTTTTTTGATAATCGAGTCTTTACGCCTATCTCCAGTTTCTCGCATCCAGAGAGCATGATATTGAATATGATATTTCGTTAAAAATTTTACAGTTGGTTCGCGATATTTTTCTTCTCGACCAGATACCAATAAAACGATTTTTCCTACCAATAGAGAGGCAACCACTGGATTGAGATCATCTTGATCACAACGGGAAGCATCGTAGGGATTGCGATTTCTTAATAGACATAAAGTCCCATCTAAATCACAGATTACAGCATTGGGTAAACCTTCCTTAAATGAATAGGTTTCTAGTTTAGGTGCGAGGAATTGTTTATACATATCCCGAATCACCTTTTCCCCCACAGAAGCAAAACGATTTAAGTCACGTTTAATGCAAGTTTCTACAGAAATATGGGTAAAATCTTGAATAGAAACCGTCGCAATGCCTTTAACTAATTCTCGAATTTTAGCTTCATGTTTTGGATGTAAATTCGTATCATCAATGATAACGTGTTTGCCTTGCTGTAAGGCCATCAATAAAATTTGATTGCGAATCTCCAGAACAAAGTCTTCATTCTGCTTAGAAAATTTCCCATTGTCTAACATAGCCCTGAGATCATCCTTGTTAATCCGTTTATATTGTCCTGGATGATCATCAATCAGTTTTTTTGCCCAGGTACTTTTACCAGAGCCAGGCAAGCCTTTACAAATAATCACGTTTAACATTATTACTAAGTTTCAATCTTAAAGGGTTTACTATAGGCTGTTTTAACCATTTTCCAGATAACCTCTGCGGGATCTTTCTGATCTAATAAACGAAACATCACATGGGGATATTTTTGGGTCAGAAAATATTCTGCACATTCTTTCCGAGTGGGAAAAATTTTAAGGGTAGTTTGGGCTTCATCTAAAATCGCATTAAACTTTCCTTCCAATTCGGACTTGGTTTGCTTAACCCACTCATAGAATTCATCGGGAACTCTTTCGAGTAATTCTTCTAGAGATTTTTCGGCGGCTAAATGTTCCCAGACGACGGTACTAGAAGTTTGGGTAATAATACGATGCAAACGAACATATTCTGAAAATTTAACTTTCAAGCGAAAGCCATGTTTAAAACGAATGACAAAACCCTCTTTATTGTCCTGTTCTAAGGCTTTCAGTTGGGTCAGATCATGAATGCCATCATAGTGAGTAATGACGGGAAAACCTAAATCAGTGGGTAAGGGTAAATCCAAACCTGTTTGATTGTCAATCACGGCTAATAGGAGCAAATCGTCCATTTCTCCATAGTCCACGACAATGCGATTTTCAGGATAGATAATTTCAAATAAATAGGTGACATTTCGCTCTAGTTTAGGAAAAAGATGGCTATAGCGATCGCGTAATAATTGAGTGGCATGAAAAGCTTGATCACTGGTAAAACTCCCCCTTGTAGCAATACAAGGTTGTTCCTGTAACCAATAGAGAATGCCTAAACTACCATCTGCTTTATCAAATACGTCAAAGGGTTCCTGGGGAATTTCTGCTGGGGAATGTTCTTCCAAATTGAAAAACTTTTTAAAGGGACGAGCGATAATATTACCATTGGCATCCAAAATTAATCCCCTGGTCATCAGCGTTATTTCATTCCACAATCGCTGGTATTGTACCAAAGGACTATAATTATAAATATAAAATTCTGTATCGGGATGTTTTTGAACAGTCACCAATTTTTGTTCGACCAAGGCTTGTAAGGCTTGTAGATTCATTCTTTTTTTATTAATGTTAGTTATAACCTCAAGTTACAGCCTAATGGATTAAGCTAAACGATTTAAGAGAGTTGAGCAAGACCATCGCCTATTTTTGCGAAGTATTTAGACAATATTAACAAAATTCTGAGCCGACTCCCTACCCTCTGTTAAGAGATAATCCAAAAAGGTTTGGGCAACAATTGACAACTGTTTACCACTGGGGTAAATAACATACCAGTGTTTTTGAATAGGAAAACCTTC
Organism: Snowella sp.; assembly: GCA_035285405.1. GTDB lineage: Bacteria > Cyanobacteriota > Cyanobacteriia > Cyanobacteriales > Microcystaceae > Woronichinia. The sequence goes on from JAYKJI010000457.1 coordinate 5,746, forward strand.
CACGTCCAAAACAACCAAAGGGCCTTGAGCACCTTCTAGGGCAAGGGAATGACGGGAGAGAATCGATAGACCTAAACCCCCGACTACCGCCTGTTTAATGGCTTCATTGCTGCCGATTTCCATTTCTACTCGCATTGGCAAACGGTTTTCCGTAAAAAAATCTTCTACGGCCATTCGGGTTCCCGACCCAGGCTCACGCATGATCAATGGTTCCTTGGCTAACCGTTCCAGGGAAATTAACTTTTCCTGTGCTAAAGGGTGATGACGGGGAGCAATCACAACCAGAGGATTGTCAAGAAAATGACGGAGATTAATATCTAATTCTTCTGGCGGCTGACCAATAAAATAAAGATCATCTAAATTATTGCTGAGACGATCCAATATTTGTTGACGATTGGCAATTTGTAGGGAAATACTAATGCCTGGATAGCGTTGTCGAAAAACGCCTAAAATACGAGGCACAAAATATTTGGCAGTGGTAATGGCCGCTAGTCGCAGGTTTCCCTGTTTTAGCCCTTTGATATCAGCTAGAGTCATTTCTAACTCGTTAAAGCGTTGGGAAATATCTTGACTGACACTTAGAACCGCTTTGCCTGCATCAGTGAGATAAATCCGTTTGCCAATTTGTTCGTAGAGTGGAACGCCGATCGCCTTGGTCAGTTGTTTCATCTGCTGGGAAACCGTCGGTTGGGTTAAAAATAATTCTTCCGCCGCACGAGTAAAACTGCCGTAATGGGCGATCGCCGCAAAAATCTGCAATTGATGGAGAGTGGCCTGTTTCATATGTATAGACAAAAACTATGATAAAAATAATATATCCTCGCTTTATCTATATTAGTTCTCTTCTATGACTAAAGTCAATCTAGGGCAGCCGCTCTGCCATCTTCACTCAACTCTGGGTCAGCCTAAATCGATCACTGATCACCCAAAACCCGCTTTTACGCCAATGTTGCTCTAATAAGGCTTCGGCTAATTGGGATGAGGTAAGAAAACCTTGTTGCACCAGTAACTCTCCTAATCGGATAGGAACCTGAGATTGAGCTTGTAGCTGGAGTACCCTTTCTAAATGTTCGGAAGAAATCCAGTTTTTTCGCAGGAGAATTTGACCGAGTTGCATCGTTAACAACCTCCCAAGTCTTGAAGATGTTAGTCAGGGTTGATTCAATGAACCTCCTTTATAGTAAGAGCACACTAAGGTATTTGTCGAGATGAAAAAGTCAGGAAAAGTCAGGTCTAAGTGACGGGACGCGATTATAAAGATAAGGATGGAGAGATAATCGATTTGTGATTGTCTCTCCATCCAGCTTGAACTCCTAATACTGTCCTGACTAATGCTTAGCCGACAAAGATATTATCCTCAGTTAAGTTTAAGTTAGCGGTCAAAGAGGCTATTTGAAGGGCAGCAGTGCTACCGCTACCATCAACATCAAAAGAGAGACTCCCAGTAGATTTATTGAAAATAAAACGGGTAGAAGAAGTCACTGTCCCTAGACTAAACCGATCTGAAGAAAGGGATGTACCAGCAATGAGTCCTCCCCCAAAACCTGCTGCGGATACCTGAATGATATCTTGACTAACATTAAAATCAGTAATTGTATCCACTCCTTCTGAACTATTACTGAACAGGAATGTGTCAAAATTATCGCCGCCAGTCAGCGTGTCCGCTCCTTGTCCACCGACTAAAATTTCACTAGATTGGGAACCAATTAAAATATCATTGCCTCCAAGTCCGCTGAGGGTACGAGTGGAACCCACTTCTATATAGTCCGAACCCGCAGTCCCCTGTTGGTTGAGAGTACCATCATCATTAATGATCGTACTTGTCACTGTGGTAGTAGTCCCAATTTGATAGCCAGACCCACTAGCAAGGGTTAGATTGATGCTTTCATTGGCTTCTTTTACTGTGTCTCCAAAGGTGACGAGAATAAGTTTAGCCGTTGTTGCACCAATGTCAAAGCTGACTGTTCCTTGAGTAGAACTTGGAAAAAGTCCACCATAGGCAGAATAATCATTGCCTCGTGTAGCAGTACCATCTATCCCAAAATTAACAGTCAGAGAACTGGTTGTTGCACCTGTACGAGTGAAAGTATAGATAATGTCTGGTTTCCCATCTTCGCTTATGCCACTATAGTTAGAAGCAAGCGTAATTGAAGGAGTCGGACTAGTTTCATTATCAGCAATATTGACAGTGGCACTGGGGGTTGTCCCGACGGTATAGCTGGTTCCCGTTCCAATGGTGAGAATAGCCGTTTCGGTTCCTTCGACTAAAGTGTCATCAATAACATTGAGAGGCACAACGGCAGTAGTAGAACCAGCAGCGAAGGTGACTGTGGTGGGAATAGTTGTATAGTCTGTTCCATTGGTTGCTGTTCCACTCATAGCCACATTGACCGTCAAGGCACTTGCAGTACTGCCAGTACGGGTGAGGGTATAACTACCCGGATTAGTGGTTGCGCCGGCGAGGGTTTCTGCTGCACTGGCATCGGTGGCGGCTACTGTGATGACGGGTAAATCATTATCAGCAATATTGACAGTGGCACTGGGAGTTGTCCCGACGGTATAGCTGGTTCCCGTTCCAATGGTAAGAATAGCCGTTTCGGTTCCTTCGACTAAAGTGTCATCAATGACATTGAGAGGTACAACGGCAGTAGTAGAACCAGCAGCGAAGGTGACTGTGGTGGGAATAGTTGTATAGTCTGTGCCATTGGTAGCTGTTCCACTCATAGCCACATTAACAGTTAAGGCACTTGCAGTACTGCCGGTACGAGTGAGGGTATAACTGCCTGGATTGGTGGTTGCGCCGGCGAGGGTTTCTGCTGCACTGGCATCAGTGGCTGCTACTGTGATGACGGGTAAAGAAGTTGTAGTTTCGATATTTAATGACCAGCCACCAGCAATTGAACCAACATCGAAAAATTGGAAATCGTCAAAGGCATACAAACTCCATGTACCATTCCCACTGGTATTATTGAAAATAGAGAGGTCTGCGTTATAAGGACCGCCAGGGGCTGGGGAATTAAACAAGTCACTATCACCCCCATCAATATTATTAGGTTTATAAGAACCACTTACACCTACATTAGAGTCGCCAATCAAAGTTGATGCACTGGCATCAAAGGTTAAGTTGACCCCGCTAACTGACACACTCTCTCCAACATCGGACATTAAGATTGATTTGGCACCAGTGGGGCCAACTAAAAGGAGATCCACATCTCCAATCCAGGTATGACTAACATTGTTAAGGGTGACTTTTAAGTTATTAATGTTGCCACTTAACCCAGATACGCTGATGGTAGAAGGATAAGGAGTTGTTCCTCCACTAAGTTCGTCGTCAATTGAAATAGGAGCAGAATTGGTGAATGTATTGCCTGTATTGCCGTCATCATTTTGGATAGTACCAACAGCAGTGGCAGTGGTAATCGTTGCTCCATTGGTGGGATTGGAGAGGGTCACCGTGAAGTTTTCGTTAGGTTCTACGGTTGCATCCCCTTGAACATTGACCGTAACAACTTTAGAGGTTTCTCCCGCCGCAAAACTGACGGTTCCTGAGGGTAATACCCCACCTGCAAAGTCAGTGGCATTGGCAGGACTAGCACCAGAGCCTGTTACTGCCCAGTTGACGTTATTGGCTCCTGTGGTATTGACCGCACGAGTGACGGTGAAGGTAAAGGCTTTGCTGCCACTATTCCCTTCCGTTTGGTTGGCATTGGTCGCCGCGATCGCCAACGTTGGAGTCGTTGAGTTGCTGTCAGCGTCAATGCGTAAGGCATAGTATCCCAAACTCCCCCAAGTTGTTTCACCAAAGGACTGATCAGGGAGTGTTGAGTTAGGACCGACTTTAACAAAGTAATTTTGCCCCGCTATTAGGCCTGAATAGGTCAAGCCTGTGACATCAACTAATGCGTTGTTATTCCAATCCGCGAGAATACTCCCACTTGCATTAAGTATTTGAGCATCAAGATGTAGATTGCCATATCCAGCTGGCAGGTCTGCGCCTATAAAGTTGGTGCCATCTTTGCTGAAAACTTGAGCATTATTGACTGAAATGTTTACGCTTCCAGAAGCAGGGGCGGTAAATTTGAAGTAATCAGAGTCTATCCCCGTGTTGCCGTCATCTGATACTAATTCGATAGCGCGATAGACCCCTCCGAAACCAGTAGAATCTAGAGTAATCGTCTCGGCACTAGCCAGGTCTGTATTTGGAGATCCTTCGACATAGCGGCCGACACCCTCCCCTGCTATCTTTACAAAATCATTTTCAGTGTTTGTCGCATTTGAGTATTGGCCGCGCGAGAATTGCGTTAATTGCTTGGAATAGCCGACACCCATGATTGGTGCCCAGCCAGGACTTGATCCACCACCCTCGTAGTATGCGGCAGAACCCTGACCGTCATGGCTAAGATTGAGATTGTGTCCAGCTTCATGGGAAGCAGCCTCTGCGATATTCTTTGTAGTTCCTAGACGACTTGGGAATACAAGCGCAGGTTTGTAATAGTTGGTTGTATCAACGGAATCGTAAATACCAACATAGGCAATGCCACCAGCCCCCGAAAATTGGCTGCCGATGTTTCCAATGGCCACAACTGTTCCATAGGTACTATCGCTTGAATTCGACCTCGTGATCTGATCTGTGGATGGCGTTGCTGTTGTTACATTGACATCAAAGGGGGCATAGTCAGCGGCTACCCTTAGGAAAATTTCTTTGATAGCATCGAGTTCTGCTTGTGAATATGACGTACTGACAGTTGAGTCTAGGGAAAAAATAGATATTGAGGAAATGAGGTCAAACGAACTAGTAATATTCGGGTCATTCCATGCAGTGGCTGATGTGTTGTAGCCATCAAAATCTAGATAGATAGTTTTGGCAGCGAACGGATTGGAACTGAGAGTAAAGACTTCTGCATTTGAGATACTCGTAATGCCAAGACTTTCTTGAGTTTTTATTCCTGCCAATTTCGGATCTGGCGTATTTCGGGGCTTAATAGACCTTGAATTTTCCTTCGGCGAGATAATACTTGAGTTTACTTCTTTGGGTAGTAGTAAATAGTCTCGCGGCCCTTGAGGATCATTAGGAGATATGGAACTTAGAGGTTGCAGTCCCAATGTGATAGATGAACTTAGGGGTAGAAAATCGGAAGAAATAGATTTACTGTTGGAATGTGTTGCTTTAGATATAGCTGGTTCTAAAACTTCGTTAAACTCTGAAGATTCTGTATTCACAGAGATACTCTGAGGAGAATCTACCGAATTAGATATAATAGGCGAGGCAATTGAGGATTGACCAGGCAGGGATTCAGCACTATTGACATTATTAATTGAGTCAATATTTGGATTACCTCGGTTGGACTGATAAGCCACGGTGAGTGGAAATTCAGTGAGTTTACCTTTGGTACTGCTAGTCACTGGTGATTGATCACTGTTAAAATACGAACTAGTAGCGGCAGATGAAAAAGTATTATCAGTGCTGGAATCTATTGCTGTTAAAAGATTTTCCCTTTCATGTAGAATGCCACCATCTGAAACATCATCGATCAGTCCAGTAAGTTTATCGATTGCTAGTAACTTATCTAGTTTTTGAACAAAAGGACTATTGTCCACGATATTGGAAATTTCCTGAGACATTTTTCATTGCTCCTTAAATTAACTAAATGAATATTGAACGCGATGTGCAACTAAGAACGACAGAATAAGAGTTACAGACGATAATCTAATTTTGTCGATTTCTGAAAGCCTTGCAAATCAATCTCAAAAAACTAGTTGCATATGGGGTTATTGAGTTATTTTTGGTTGGCTACAGGTAGTTTAGATTTAGCTTATTAGTGGTTCACTATGCTTATTAGTGGCTCACTATATATGTACGATCAGACAGTACGTGTACGTATAATAGCAGTAGGTCAAATGATTTGTCGAGATGAAAAAGTCAGGAAAAAGTCAGGTCTTTTTGGTTAGGTTGTCTGATTAATCAAAGTTGCGGCGATTTTCCCCAATAAAGGAGCTTATGACTTGCGATAGAGGACGAAGCCGTGGAGAAAATCCTAAGCTTGAGTTCCGGCTCAAAAATTGCCTTCGGGTTTTGGAAAACCTAATTGTAAAGAAATTGTTACACTAGAACTAAAGCGACTTCCCTGTTGGTCTTTTCTGACGCGCTTTTCTGCTATCGCACCATGACTGAACCTCAATTGTTAAATCCGTCTTCTCCCGCGCCTGAATCGTCCTTGTCAAATACCCGACTCAATCCTCGTAATGACCCGCGCCCTCCATCACCGAAAAAACGTTGGCAATGGTTGCTAGGATTGCTAATTCTGACGACGGGTGGGATTGGATTGTATAGTTGGCTAGGACAGCGTTCTTCTCCTCCCCCCAATGCGGCGATCGCTGGACCTAGGGCAATTCCGGTGAAGTGGGAGACGCTCCGCACCGTAACAGTCGAGAAAAATAGTATTTTAGTAGGAACATTGGAGGCGAGGGATGGCAGTGATCTCACCTCAGAGTTAGCGGGACGAGTCAGTCAAATTTTGGTCAAGGAAGGAGATTTAGTCCAGCAAGGACAAGTCGTGATGCGTCTGGATACTGAAACGCTACAAGCAGAATTAATGCAGGCTCAGGCGGTTTTAGCAAAAGATACCGCTTCTTTGGCTGAGTTGCAGGCGGGTTCTCGTCCAGAAGATATTGCAGAAGCCAAGGCAACCTTGAAACAGGTAGAATCCCAATTAGCCAATGCTAAAGGAGGGGCCAGTCCTGAAGAAATTGCCCAGGCCCAAGCCCAGTTGGATTCAGCCAAGGCTAACCAGAAATTGGCTCAAGAACGGATTAAACGCTATCAAAATCTTCGTGATCAAGGGGTCATTGCCCTGGATCTTTTTGATGAACAGCTTAAAGATGAACGTCAGGCGATCGCCGATGTTGAAGGTGCGAAAAGACGATTATCTCAGCTTAAGAAGGGGAGAAACTCAGACATTGATCGCATTGCCTCAGAAGTGGAAGAAAAACGTCAAAATCTCCGTCGTTTAGAAAATGGAGCTAGACCGGAAGAAATTGCCCAGGCGAAGGCCCAGGTCGCAGAATCGATGGCCAAGGTTAAAGCCGTAGCGGTCAAAATCCAAAAAAGTAAAATAACGGCTCCTTTCACAGGCATAGTGGGCTATATTCCTACTAAAGAAGAAGATTACGTCAAGGAGGGGGATAAGTTAACTTCTTTGACCCAAAATAATGCTTTAGAGATTAATCTTTCGGTTCCCTTAGACCAGGCCAGTCAATTGCGCTTAGGTCTGCCGGTACAAATCTTAGATAACCAAGGTCAAGCGATTAGTGCCGGAAAAATTAGTTTTATTTCTCCGAATGTGAATACCAATGCTCAGACGGTTCTTGCCAGAGCCAGTTTTAATAATTTCGGTCAGGATCTCCTCAATCGCCAACTGGTTCAAGCTAAAATTATCTGGAGTCGTGGGCCTGGTATCTTAATTCCAGCGATCGCCATTTCTCGCATGGGAGAAGAAACCTTTGTCTTTATTGTCCAAAACCAGCTAGATAAAAAAACGGGTAAAACTCAATTAATTGCTCAAAAAAGAGAGGTTAAATTAGGAACGATTGAAAATAATTCCTACCAAGTCTTAACGGGTTTAAAAGCTGGAGAAAAATTAATTACGGCTGGCTTAATGAATCTTCAGGATGGAGTCCCAATTATGGAAGCGGGAAAAATGACGATGCCGCCTCAAGCTAAATAGATATTCCTTAAGTCTTTGGGCAGATCTGACTATTCAATCTATCAATGCCAATAGAGTCAATTTCTTGGGATAATTTGGCCCTGACCGTTAATGATCATTGCCATCCCTTGTTCTGGAGACTCAAGACCATGTCCCATTCCTCTCCTAATTCGTCTCAACCGCAGGAAATACTACCACTCTGGCAACAGATTCGAGAAGATTGGATTGCTCATGGTCAGGATTGGACAAAACCAGGATTTCGGGCTGTGGCATTACAACGCTTTGGAGCCTGGCGGATGCGAATTGAACCCAAATTGCTCAGAGCGTTAAGAAGTTTTTGCTTTATTATCAGAGTAATTTCCTTAAACTCGTAGGGACAAATTGTGAGCGATTGATCTCTTACGCCCAATCCTTTACCTATAATAAAAACAGTTTTTTAATCGAGGTTGAAAATTAATGGAACCTTTAACCCTACTGGCTACGGGAGTGAAGATTATTCTGACAGGTGCTTTAACCCGTATCGGGGAACTGTCTTTGGATGGGGCGATTGCGGAGTTGAAAAATTTGATTGCGACCAAATCGCCTGATACCCTTAAACGATTACAAGAGGTGGATCAAAATGAAGCTGTGTCGTCTGAAACGATTGAGATAATAGCGACTTTGATTAAAGATGATCCCAAGATTCGAGAAGTTGCGGAACAGGTAGTAAGGGAAAATGAATCCAAACCCTATGTCATCAATCAGATGAAAAATGTCGGTTTTGTGGTGCAAGAGGGCGGTAAGGTCGAAGGTGTAACCCAAAATTTTTACTGACTACAGCCGCCTGTACGGGAGCAGGTTAAACAAAGCCCTCACAATTTACCGAATAGTGGTGTCGCGCAATTTGTGGGACGAGCCGAAGTTTTAGCGAAATTAGATCAACAATTACAGCAAAATGATCGCGTTGCGATTTCCACTTTGACGGGTATGGGTGGCATTGGTAAATCGGAGTTGGCGTTACAGTATGGTTGGCAGGAATGGCCAAAGGAAACCTATCGCGGTGGTATTTGTTGGCTGAATGTGGCGGATAGTGATCCTGGTTTGAGTATTTTAAGTTTTGCTCAAATTCATTTAGGGTTAACGTTGCCGAAAGAAGGGGAATTAGTTGAACGGGTTCGTTTTGCCTGGCAAGGTTGGTTAAAAAATAAGAAGGATCAAACCTTAATTATTTTTGATGATGTGCGGGATTATCAACAAATTAAAGATTATTTACCACCCCAAGCTGATCAACGCTTTAAGGTCATTATTACGACGCGATTAAAGGAGTTATCCGCCAAAATTCAAACCCTTCATGTGGATATATTGCAACCAGAGGCTGCTTTGGATTTATTACGTTCCTATGTTACTGATGGCAGAATTGATGATCAACTTGAGCAAGCGAATTTACTTTGTCGAGATTTGGGTTATTTGCCCCTCGCTTTGGAATTAGTGGCGCGATTATTGAGGCGGCGAACCAATTGGACAGTGGCCAAAATTCGAGAAAAGTTAGCAGAAAATGGTTTAGCGGATCAAAGTTTAGTTAGGGCTTGCTGAAAAAAGCTGAAACCCTTACGGAGAAAAGATAGTAGCCAAATTAAGAACAGCTAGAATGCAGGAAAATAGGTTAAAATGGCTCAAAACCCTTGCATTAAGAGGAGA
>JAYKJI010000458.1:0-7127 GCA_035285405.1 Snowella sp.
GTATGAAAAAATTATTCAAGAGCTAATGCAAATTAGCCGCCATCGGTTGAAGGATTACATTCGAGGTAAAAGGGCTAAGTTGCTTGCTATGTCTGTCTTCTAGCTCTCTTGTCGCCCCACCAGATCCCCCCCATACTCATTCCAATGTTCCTCGGATTAGGGATAAAACGGGAAGGGGTCAGATTTTCCGCGACTTCAAACTATTGGCTACTCAGCCAAGTAATTGCCTGACGAATCCATTCTTCTGCTTGCAGATTATTCTGTAAGGTCGGGTCTTGTCCTAAAACGGCGATCGCTTGATTGATTTCCATCTGGGTATAGCCCAGGGCCAAGAGCGTCATTTCCACATCCTCTAGGATTGTCCCTTGAGGTAAGCTAGTATCCACATCTAAGCCTAAACCCTGTCGCCATTGGGACAGTTTCGACTTCAGTTCTAGGGCTAGACGTTCCGCTGTTTTTTTCCCCACCCCTGGTGTTTTCGCCAGTTGGGTCACATTGCCCATGACCACCGCTTGCACTAGACCGGACAAGCCTAAAGTATCGATTAAGGCGATCGCCAATTGAGAACCAATCCCCGACACACTAATCAATTGAATAAATAAGTCGCGTTCGGGTTGCGTAGGAAAGCCATAGAGAAAAGGTTGCTCGTCTCGAATTTGCAGGTGAGTAAAAATTTGTAGGGGTTCTGTGCCCGCTGCTGGAAAATGGGAAGCAAATCCCTGGGGTACTTGGATTTCATAACCGATCTGATTCACCTCCAAAATCAGTATCCAACGATTCTGAGCATTTTTACTCAGGGAAATTCCTTGACCTTTAAGATACTGAAGCATCGTGTCTTTTACTCTTTAAAATAAGGGATAGGACTATCAGATTAAACGAACTTACCCGTTAATTATCCTTTCTATGGCTTCCCCTCAAGTTATTGGTATCGATCTCGGTGGCACAGCAATTAAATTAGGTCGATTTCTTGAGGATGGCACTTGTTTAGAGGCTTTTTCACTGCCGACTCCCCAACCGGCCTTGCCCCAGTCCGTTTTAGCAACCCTGGTGGAAGGGATTCAATCCCTACAAACTCTGGATTGTCTGGCGATTGGTGTCGGTACTCCTGGCCCTGCCGATGCCCAGGGACGGATTGCTAAACTGGCGATCAATTTACCCCATTGGGAAAATATTCCCCTGGCGGATTGGTTAGAAAAAGCGAGTGGTTTGCCCACTATTTTAGAAAATGATGCCAATTGTGCGGCGATCGGAGAGGCTTGGTTAGGAGCAGGACGATCTTTTCAGGATTTTATTTTATTAACCTTGGGAACGGGAGTTGGAGGCGCAATTTTTCTCAAAGGTGAATTATTTGTAGGATTACAGGGGGCTGGCGGCGAATTGGGGTTACTGACCATTGATTATCGTGGCCCTGTTTGTCATAGTGGCAATCGCGGTTCCCTAGAGCAACAGGTTTCGGCCCAAGCCATTCAACGGGAAACTCATAAAAATGGAGCGGAACTAGCCCAATTGGCCCAGAAAGGAGTGCCAGAAGCGATCGCTTATTGGGAGCATTACGGTCGCTTATTGGGGGTTGGAATTAGCAACTTAGTCTATGTTTTAACCCCAGAAGCGGTGATCATTGGGGGGGGGATTAGTGCCAGTGCCGAATATTTTTTCCCCACTATGCAGGCTGAAATCGCCCAGCGAGTTCTATTGCCGTCGCGGGAAAATCTCAAAATTGTGGTGGCAGAACTGGGCAATCAGGCCGGAATGTTGGGAGCCGCTAGATTGGCTTGGCAAAGGTTGGTTTATAAGTCGAGTTGAGATGGGGGAGATGGGGAGATGGGGAAAGATGGGGAAAGATGGGGAGATGGGAGATGGGGAAAGATGGGGAGATGGGAGATGGGGAGATGGGAGAGGATGGCGGTTTCGGATGGCGATCAATTACCGTAAGAAGAGTTTCAGTTTTTTAAGGTACTAGCGTTTGTGAATCCGGTTAAAACCTTTCAAGCTTTAGAGAAGAACAAACGATGGAATCTAATACTATTGTTTGTCACAGCCCTGCTGTTTTGGATTAGTCTAACGACCTTGTTACCAACTCTACCGGTTTATACCGAAGATTTAGGCGGAACTCGTCAACAGGTGGGCTTTGTGATGGGGGCTTTTGCGATCGGTTTACTCGGATCGCGGCTCTGGTTGGGTCAATTAGTCGATCAACGGGGACGCAAAATCGCTATTTTAATTGGAACTTTAGTAGCGGCGATCGCGCCGATGGGTTATTTATTCGTCAATTCAATTCCTTTACTGATGATGATCCGAGCCTTTCATGGCATCAGTGTGGCTGCTTTTACAACGGGTTATAACGCCTTAGTCATAGATCTTTCTCCGCCAGAACAACGAGGAGAATTAATTGGTTATATGAGTCTTACCATTCCTTTGGGGATGGCTTTGGGGCCAGCTGTAGGGGGATATTTGGCCGAACTAGCCGGTTATCCAACGCTTTTTTGGACAACGGCCGCTTTAGGCTGGCTAACCTTCATTCTCAGTTGCCAGGTTCGAGAAGTTCCGCTTTATCTTCTCAAAAAAGAAACTGAAACGCTTCCCCACCAGGAAAACCGCACGGTGCTACAAATCCTTAGTAGTCCTTCGCTTCTGATCCCCTCTCTTGTCTTGTTATTAGTGGGTCTAGTCTTTGGTAATTTGCTCACGTTTCTACCCCTCTTTATGCGAGAAATTCATCTTCCGCTCAATACGGGGCTTTTCTATACAGTGTCGGCCATGAGTAGTTTTATAGGTCGGTTTTGGACAGGCAGGGCTTCCGACCTCTACGGACGGGGGCTTTTTGTGAGCGGGAGTTTAATTTGCTATATTGCGGCTATGCTCATGTTAGCTTGGGCTAATACACCTAGCCTTTTTCTGATTGCCGGGGGATTAGAGGGCATTGGTAGTGGTATTGTTATTCCCATGATTATTGCCCTAGTGTCCGATCGCTCTGGGGTGGAGGAAAGGGGAAAGGTCTTTTCAGTTTGTATTAGTGGCTTAGATGTGGGAACGGCGATCGCGGGGCCCTTCTTTGGGTGGTTGGGGGAAATCGTCGGTTATCGAGGACTATTCCAACTTTCTAGTGTTCTATCCCTATTCGCTCTAGTTCTATTTGCCACCCAGGGTAATCCCAGTGTCAGAAGTTCCTGGAAATTTGCCATTGGACAGGAGCAGGATCGCTATGCCAATTAGCAAAAAACCCCCAACAATAATTGGAGGTTTCAGAAAAGTTATCCCGCTTTTGACGGGCTTGGAGGGACTCGAACCCCCGACCTTATGGTCCGTAGCCATACGCTCTAATCCACTAAGCTACAAGCCCAATTCACAAGCATTTTTCTCAACAGTTATACAACTTATCACAATTAACGATCATGACGCAAGCTTTTTCCGAAAATTCTTTATTGACCCATCTCAACGGAACGGGAGAAGCCCAAATGGTGGATGTTTCGGCTAAATCGATCACGCGTCGAGAAGCGATCGCCGTTGGTCAGGTACGGATGAAGCAGCAGACCTTTGAGGCTATTCAGGCAGGTAACGCGCCCAAAGGGGATGTTTTAGGAACAGCAAAACTCGCTGGTATTATGGCAGCGAAACAAACCGCCCAATTGATTCCTCTCTGTCACCCCTTACCTCTCCAGAAAATTGCAGTTGAACTCCAGCCCGATAGTACATTGCCTGGCTACCGCATTCAAGCAACCGTCGTGACCAAGGCAGAAACTGGCGTAGAAATGGAAGCTCTTACTGCCGTGTCTGTTGCGGCCCTAACCCTTTATGACATGGGGAAAGCCTTGGATAAGGAAATCAGTATTGAGAAAATTTATCTGCTTCGCAAAACAGGTGGCAAGTCAGGGGATTACCAAGCCGCTGGTTAAGGTTTGATCACAGCAATTTTAGGAGCAAATCGCAAAGAACATAGTCATGGAACTGTCTTTCTACTTGTCGCCTATAATAAAGACGAATCTATGAGTGAGTATTGGTAATGCGCTTAGTCATGCTCGGTGGGCCAGGGGCTGGTAAGGGAACACAGTCCAAAAATCTCAGCCAATCTCTGGGTCTCCCGATTATTTCCATGGGCGATATTCTCCGAGCGGCGATCGCTGCCCAAACGCCTTTAGGGATTCAAGCGGAACCCTATGTGACAAAAGGAGAGCTTTTACCCGATTTCATGATGATCCAATTTATTCGTCAACGTTTACAACAACCGGATATTCAGATCGGCTGGATTTTGGATGGCTATCCTCGCACCGCTTTTCAGGCAGAGGAGTTAGATTTTTTGTTGGAAGAACTGGCACAACCTCTAGACTGGGCGATTTATCTAGAAATTAGAGTCGAAACAATGCTTAAACGTTCTTTGGCGCGATCGCTCTTTGATGATCAACCGCCTGTTATCCAAAAACGGATTGAGCAGTTTCAACAACGTACCATCCCGATCCTTGAATACTATCAAGGCAAGAAAAATCTATTGAATATTTCCGCCGAGTCGGTAGCAGAAATCGTCAGTGAAAAGCTTTTAGTCGCGCTCAACCACCTGGCATAAAATACAGGTGATTACTGTTTCTAAGGTTTCAATTCGCTATAAAAAATTGGCCCTGACATGATAATCAATTAAATCACCTTCTACAAAAAAACTTAATCCATAATTACCTGCCGTCAAATCTAACGAAAGGTGATCGCCGTATTCAACGGAAGCAACCACTGTCGCAATACCCTGATCAAATCGAACCAATTCAGTAATGACCTGAGGATCCGTATTCAACTCTAAGTGAATATTACTTTCCGTACTAAACTGGAGACGATCAGCACTATCCCATGCTCCTCTCCGATTAGTTCCCCCCAGATAACCATTAATAACAAAATTCTCTCCCCGATTGGCCGTCCCCACATTAATCGTTTTATCCCACTGATTATCTAGATCAGAGCGTAGATAGTGTTCGCCATCCAGTCCGGTAATAATGTCCCGCATCTCAGTTACCCTCTATCCTCATTTTAGAGGCTTCTAAATTAGACAAAATGTCTCATAATGCCCATAGTATAATTCGCAATTCATCTTACTTTTCTTTCACTGAATGGATCAAGATAACTGAAATACCTTTATGCCTTGCCTGGAATCGTTCCCCGTCTGCCTGTGTCCGTCAGAGAATTTTGCAAAAAGTGATATAAGTGCTGTACATGAACATTCTCAGTCATTAATTTTAACTGTTCTAAAGCAACTTGAAAAGTTATATTAGAACGATAAACCAAACGAAAGGCTTTTTTCAGTTCAGACAGATCTTCTGGTGAGACTCCCGATCTCTGTAAACCCACCAAATTCAGCGATCGCACCCTAGAAGGATTCCCTTCCACAATTGTAAAAGGAGGGACATCCCGTTCAATTCGACTCATCCCGCCCACCATCGCTAAACGCCCAATATGAACAAACTGATGCACCCCTAAGACTCCACTAATACGAGCCTTTGATTCAATATAAATATGACCCGCTAAAGCGACCGAATTAGCAATAATCACTTCATTTTCAATAACACAGTTATGGGCCACATGGGCATAGGCCATTAACAGGTTGTAATCTCCCAACTGGGTGACAGCCTTTTCTTCCGTTGCTCGGTTAATGGTGACATACTCTCGAATTTGATTATAGTCGCCAATCTTGACCCAGCTTTCTCCCCCCTTATATTTTAAATCTTGAGGTTCTGAGCCAATAATCGCCCCTGAAAAAATACGATTGCCTACCCCGATCGCCGTTGGCCCTTCAATGACCACATGGGAACCAATCCTTGTATTGGCCCCGATCGTAACATTTTCACCAATAATAGTATAAGGCCCCACTTGAACAGTGGGATGAAGATCCGCCTGGGGATGAATAACGGCAGTCGGATGAATCAGAGTCGTCAAAGAAGCATCTCCCGTGCGTTGGTAGGTCAGCATTACATTCTGTGTCTAGCTTACAAGGTATTAGGTATGGGAGACCTCTAGAAAGTTCCCAGCTAAATTATTAAGCATTGTAACAGTGCCAGTTAACGGTTGAACTTAATCAATCAGAGAAAACAGCATTTCCCCTTCGCATACCAGTTGGCCATCGACCATCGCCTGTCCCCGCATTTTGGCAATGCGTTGGCGTTTGAGGGCCAATAATTCTAGGGTCATCACTAATTGATCGCCTGGTACAACTGGACGACGGAAACGCACACCATCAATACCGGCAAAGGCAAAAAATTTCCCTTTCATGCCAGGCAGCAAGGTTAGGATGACACCACCCACCTGGGCCATCGATTCAATAATTAATACCCCTGGCATAATCGGACGCTGGGGAATATGACCAGGAAAAAAGGGTTCATTAATAGTGACATTCTTAATGCCCACGGCCATTTTGGCTGGAACATAATCAATAATACGGTCAACCAAGGCAAAAGGATAACGATGGGGAAGCAGGTCTTGAATTTCCAGAATATTAAAGGTGGTTTGGCGAGGCGTGAGATCGGCAACATCCGTCTGGGTAGGAAGTTTGCTTTTTACATCAACAGTCGTGGTCATAGATAGATCGTTATAAAGAAACCCAAAATTGACAAATTCATTGCTAACGTCAGAAATGGCTCCAGTGGCCGCTCAGTCCCAACGCTTCCCGCTCAGATTATTCAGTTTAGACCGATTAGGTCATTTTTCAAAATACGAGGAAAGTTGGCCATTCAGAATCTCCTTCTCCACTTTTTGCACTAGTTTTATGGGACAATACAAATGTCTTGAGACATAAAAATTTTTCGGAATTAGGATATATCGCTTCCTAACCGGACATTTCCTTTTTCTGTAGGGTGAGAGCTTTTAGCGCATCTCAGGTTGAAACAAGAGCTAAAAAGGTAAAAATCGAATCGTTATAAAACTTAATAGTTGTATTGTTAAGAAAATAGGAAGTTTTTGAGCTAACTATCATTAAGTTGTAATAATTAAATTATCGCCAGATTAGCTTTCTCCATTTAACTTGAGTTTAATCTACTTAGGGCTTGCTGAAAAAAGCTGAAACCCTTACGGAGAAAAGATAGTAGCCAAATTAAGAACAGCTAGAATGCAGGAAAATAGGTTAAAATGGCTCAAAACCCTTGCATTAAGAGGAGAGA
>JAYKJI010000459.1:0-9061 GCA_035285405.1 Snowella sp.
GATAGATTAAACAAAATTCGTATTTTGACTTCTCATCATAAGTATAAGTTATCTCTGCTTTTTCAGTTTATACTTCCCTAACCCACATTTCTTTCGTTTTTTGACTTTTTCAGCAAGCCCTATTTAGCGATCGCCGAAGATGTTTATCAAGACTTTTTTCAACGCCCTGCTATTCAAGAAGTTATCACAGATCAACAAATTAAATTTAATTGTTTTTAACCCTAATTTAGAGGAAATTATTCAATGGATAAGTTAGCTCAATACCGACAAATTATTCAAAAAATTATCCATCAGCATTCTACTTATCAAGCGGCTGATGGTGACATTACGACAATTCCCATTTTTGATCATTTTCAGGATAATTATTTGTTAATTAATCTGGGTTGGGATAGAACGGGTCGAGTGCATAATATTGATTTACATTTGCGAATTCAAGATCAAAAAGTTTGGATTGAGTGGGATGGTACAGAAAGCGGTGTCGCGGAAGAGTTAATCCGAGCAGGTGTGGCAAAGGAAGATATTGTTCTGGGTTTTTATCGTCCTGAACGCCGATCGCTTGTGGATTTTGTGTTAACGTCTTGAATAATCCGAAAAGATAAATACTTTGGCGATCGCGTTTTCTTTGTTCTGCTAGAATAAAAGTAATTTTGCTTTATTTTAATGGTTATGCTCACCCAATATATTGCTAAGGCGATGCAGAAAGCGACCTATGAGTCGTTAGAAGATGGAACTTTCTATGGAGAAATTCCTGATTGTGTGGGAGTCTGGGCCCAAGCCAATACTTTGGAATCTTGTCGAGAGGATTTACAAGATGCTTTGGAGGGTTGGATTCTTTTAGGTGTTCGTTTAGGTCATCAGCTTCCTGTGATTGACGGAATTAATCTGAGCTTGTTTGAAGAGGTTGCTTAAATGCCGGCTTGGAGAGCAATAAAATGGCGTGAGTTAGTTTTTTATCTTAAAAAAGTTGGTTTTCAAGGGCCTTACGCGGGAGGTAAGCACCAATATCTAGTTAAGGGTGAATTAAGATTAACAATTCCTAATCCTCACCAGGGAGATATTTCTCTGGGTTTGTTAGCTAGAATATTAAAATCGGCTGGTATTAGTAGAAGGGAATGGGAAAATTTGTAGAAAAGGTTTAAAATAATGACTAGAAGCGATCGCTTGTGGATTTTGTGTTAACGTCTTGAATAATCCGAAAAGATAAATACTTTGGCGATCGCGTTTTATTTGTTCTGCTAAAATGAAAATAATTGCGTTTTTTTAAATTAAAGTGATGGTAGGGGCGGATTGTGATCGCCCAAGAGTCGAAAAATGGTAGGGGCGCATTGCGTGCGCCCAAGAGGAGAATGGTAATGATTTTTGAGTGGTTAAAAAATTGGGTTAATGGGTTATTTAATCCGTCTCTGTCATCCTTAAAAAGTGTTGATCCCCCCCAGCCCCCCTTGATAAGGGGAGAGAATAGGATTTTGGTGAAGAGTTTGGAGATGATTGCGGCGGGGGAGGGTCGTGAAGTGATTTATGAGTATTGGCAGGCTAATCTGGAGGGTTTAAGGGATGAGAATTTGTTAATGATTCTGGAGCAATATGCTCAAGCAAAATTGTCATCTCTGACGGGAAGAAGTGCTTATTGGTTTGCGGATAATCTTGATGACTTTAATCGTTATATTTGGGAATTTCCTTTAGGGTCTATTGCTCTTAATAAAGAGTTGGCGATTAAAAGTTGTGAACTGGCTTTAACGGTTTTGACTTTTCAGGATTATCCAGAGGATTGGGCAAGGGTAAAAAATAGTTTAGGACTTGCTTACTGGCAAAGAATAAGAGGGGAACGGGCTGACAATTTAGAAACTGCGATCGCTTGTTATCAAGAGGCTCTCAAGGTTAGAACTTTTGAGGCTTTTCCCTACGAGTGGGCAAGGACTCAAATGAATCTGGGAATTACTTACCAACGGAGAATAAGAGGGGAACGGGCTGATAATTTAGAATCCGCGATCGCTTGTTATCAAGAGGCTCTTAGGGTTTTTACTTTTGAGGCTTTTCCCGAACAATGGGCAAGGACTCAAATGAATCTGGGTAATGCTTACCTTTACAGAATAAGAGGGGAACGGGCTGATAATTTAGAAACGGCGATCGCTTGTTATCAAGAGGCTCTTAAGGTTTTTACTTTTGAGGCTTTTCCTGAAGATTGGGCAAGGACTCAAATGAATCTGGGAATTGCTTACTCAGACAGAATAAGAGGGGAACGGGCTGACAATTTAGAAACCGCGATCGCTTGTTATCAAGAGGCTCTTAAGGTTAGAACTTTTGATGCTTTTCCTGAAGATTGGGCAATGACTCAAATGAATCTGGGAAATGCTTACCTTTACAGAATAAGAGGGGAACGGGCTGATAATTTAGAAACTGTGATTACTTGTTTCCAAGAGGCTCTTAAGGTTTATACTTTTGATGCTTTTCCTGAGAGTTGGGCAATAATACAGCATAATCTAATTGAAGCCTATAATTATAGGGTTAAAGGAGAAAGAGCAGATAATTTAGAAACTGCTATTTTTTATTCCCAAGAAGCTCTTAAGGTTAGAACTATTACAGCTTTTCCTCAACAATGGGCAAATACACAATTAAATTTAGCCAATATTTATCGAGATAGAATTAAAGGAGAAGCGATTAATAATTTAGAACAAGCAATTTTAATTTATCAACAAATCTCTCAAGTTTTTACCCGTGAATCTCTTCCCCTTAAATGGGCAGAAAATCAAGGTCACTTAGCAGAAACTTTGATCAAAAAAGCTGCTTTAACCTCTAATTGTCAAGATTTAGACACCGCAATTTTCTTACTTCAAGAAGCTCTAGAAGTTGCTGTTCCTAATAGTCCTGATTTTATTTATTCTTATTATCGTTTAGGTAATGCCCTGGCTCGCCGCTATGAAACCAGCAAAAATCCTGATGATCTACAACAATCCCTTGCCGCCTATCAAATCGCCCTAGATTACCTCAGTCCCGAACATTACGATCGCCAACAATTTTGGCAAGCCATCCCCGCCACCCAAGCCATTTTAGGCAGTCGTTTAGTCCGTGATGGCGACTGGCAAAAAGGATTACAACTCTTAATGAATAGCCTGAATCAACTCAAAAATGAAGCTGATGCCTTAGTCTATGCCAATGCCCTTTATCAAACAGGTTATGCCTACGAAATTCTCACCGATGGGGAAAATGCGCGGCTGTATTATCGGGATGCCCTACGCTTGTATGACCATCTTCAGGATTTACCTGGCATTGCCAAAAGTCGGGAAAGTTTAGGGAATGTATTTGTTTCCCAGGGTCATTTAGAAAAAGGAATGTCTGAATTAGCCCAAGCCCGTGAACTTTATCAACAATTAGGTCAAACCGAAGCCGCCGAAAAAGTGGATAATACCTATCAATCGGTTCAGCAAATCTTGGAACAAGTGAAAAGTGAGGTTTTTGTATGACCACAGCAGATGACATTTTTGAGCAATCCGCTAACAATATTCAACGCTTAGGACTCAGAGAAATTCCCTTCACGGAAAGCCCGACCGATCTTCAAAATAAAACCCTAGATCGTATTTTTACCGGTCGAGAAAAGGAACTGCGTCAAGTTTTTAATCTCTTTCAAAACCGAGAACGTCGCCGCATTTTGGTTTATGGTCGTATTGGTATCGGCAAAACGGCCTTTTTATTAGAAATTTTGTCAGTATTGACTCGTAAACGCCCTAAAATGCTGGCCACCTACATTTCCTTACCTTCCGAACTCGATCTGGCTACGACCGCTCTGATTGCCCTAGCGAAAGCCCTGCCCGATGACGACTGGGCGCAACGACAACTTCATCAAATGGGAATCCCCACCGCCAAAGAAATAAAAGAACGCACTTCCGAAGCAGGAACAAATGCGGTTTTTGTCGGCAAATTGATTGAAAAAGATGTCTCTACGAACAAAGCCCAATATCCCACCGTTAGCCTAGAAATCTTATTAGACCGCGCCCTCGAAAAATATCCCGATGGGGTATTAATTGCCATTGATGATCTCGATAAACAAAATCCTAGAAGAGTCCGAGAATTAATGCACGATGCCCAGGGAATCCTAAAAGGAAAAGCCTGGTTTATGCTCACAGGTCATCCCTTGGGAATAACCGGAGATTTATTGACCAGTGAACGGGGATTATTTGATCTGCAACTTAAATTAGAAGAACTTGATCAGCCGACAACCTACAAAATGCTGATTAATTACCTTAATAGTGTGCGAATTAATAATCATTGCGATGATGGGAATGACCCCCGTTCTGTCTTACCTTTTTTGCCCGAAACGGCTAGGGAATTCTGTCGTGTTTCTTTGGGTAAACCCCGCTTTTTTAATCGTTTAGGTAACGCCGTTCTCTCTACTGCCGCTAACTTAGGAGTAAAGCTTATTACCCCAGAGGTTTTGCAACAGGGATTTAAAACCATCGAAAAAGATCGCAAACTTCTCCTAGCAGAAAAGGTGATGGAAAATCGTATTTTTCAACTACTACAAAAACGCGGCAATTTATCCGATGAAACTATCACTATCGAAGAACTAGAATTACTCGGTGTTAAAAGTTATTCCGAAATTGTTCCCTATCTAGAACGGCTTGACGATGAAGACTTTGTTCAGCGATCGCCCCAATTAGACGCGATCAACTATACACCAATTCTCTTACCTTCAGGGGATGAGACCCCATGACCAAAACGGCGATCGCTCCTTACCGTCAAGAAAAACCGCGATCGCTCTCTGTAAGACGGTTAACATCCCTCAAAGCCTGGGAACATCCTTTATATGTGAGAGAATCACCTCTAGCTCTAGATCTTGAGCCATATTGTATGTAAAAATCATCCTAAATTGTGTCCAGCAAATTTAATTCATAGTCAAGAACTAAAATCTCATTAGGCGTTAATTTTGCCATTACATATTCATAACCTTTTTGATCGGAAATTCTACTAAATAGCGAGGGAATTCACCCTTGTATATCTCTTTTAGGCTCAACTAATGTTAGGCGATCGCGGGTGAGAGGTCTAAGCTGAAAAATATCTCCAAAAATTATCCCCTGTAGATCAAAGATGAATTATCAAGGCTTTAAAGTTATTGATAGAAGATAAAAATTTGGCTGATATTAAACCATTAAAAGGTCGTCTGGAATGGCGATTAAGAGTAGGTGATTTTCGGATTTTATATCAAGAAGATCAGGAAAATCAAATCTATATTGTTACTAAAATCAAATCTCGTGGTGATGTTTATAGATAATCAAAACGTATTAAGCTATTAAATTGCATTGAGACAATGCTAAAAACGCAAAAAAGCTTCTCTAGCAAACCATTACAGGCTAACTGCGTTACAATAGTCTGTTTGGGAATATTTCTAAACTCAAGACCAAATCGGAGTGTATTAACAGTGGTTGCCCAACTTCCAACTCAACACAATTACGAACAAAAGACTCAAGAAATCGCCAGGGAACTCCTTGCCCAAACCCGTGAAAAGCGATCGCTGTGGGACAAAATTAGCGATAACCTGCGTTGGGACGATAAGTTATTAGATTGGGCGATGGCTAGTCCTGGGCTCAGAATGCAGCTTTTTCGCTTTATTGATTGTTTACCTGCCCTGAAAAGTAACGCTGAAATTGCCAACCATTTACAACAATATTTAGGACAAGAAAATGTCGAATTGCCTGGAGCATTAAAAGGGATTTTAAACTTTACCGATCCCCATACTCCTCCTGCCCAATTAGCCGCCGCAACCATTAGCAAAGCAACGGAAACCCTGGCATTTAAATATATTTCGGGGGAAACCATTGAACAGGTAATCAAAGCCGTTGAACGGTTACGCAGGGAAAAGATGGGTTTTACCATTGACCTATTAGGAGAAGCGGTTATTACCGAAACGGAAGCTGAAGCTTATTATCAAAGTTATTTAAACTTAATGGAACAGTTGGCTAATCAGGCAAAAAGTTGGTCAAAGGTGGCTCAAATTGATCAGGCCGATGATGAAATTGTTCCCACAGTCCAGGTTTCCGTTAAGTTAACTGCTTTTTATTCCCAATTTGATTCTTTCGATCCGGAAGGCAGTAAAGCTAAAGTCTGCGATCGCATTCGTGCTTTATTACGTCGCGCTCAAGAATTAGGAGTTGCGGTTCATTTTGATATGGAACAATACGCCTATAAAGATGTTATTTTAAATATTCTTAAGGAATTATTAATCGAAGAAGAATTTCGTCCTCGTACTGATATTGGTGTTACTTTACAGGCATATTTACGAGATTCCGAAGCAGATTTAAAACAGTTAATTGAATGGGGCAAACATCGCGGTTATCCTGTCACCGTGCGCTTAGTCAAAGGAGCCTATTGGGATCAAGAAACCATCAAAGCTCAACAGAATCATTGGCCCATTCCTGTCTATCACGAAAAGGCAGAAACCGATGCCAATTATGAGCGCATGACCCGTTTATTATTGGAAAATCACGAATATCTATACGCGGCGATCGGGAGTCATAATGTGCGTTCCCAAGCCCTAGCCTGTGCGATCGCAGAGACATTACAAATTCCCAAACGCCGTTTTGAAATGCAAGTTTTATACGGTATGGGTGACACTTTAGCTAAGGCTTTGGTTAAGCGCGGTCATCGGGTTCGGGTTTATGCACCCTACGGTAAATTATTGCCAGGTATGGCTTATCTAATTCGTCGGCTATTAGAAAATACTGCCAATAGTTCCTTCCTACGCCAAAGTTTAGAAGATCGTCCCATTGAGGATTTAATTGCTGCTCCTAAAGTGTTAAGTATCCCCCATTTACCCAGCAAAGGTTATGCTAATTCTCCTGATACTGATTATGCCAATTCGGTTTTGCGAGACAAAGCAATAGAAGCCTTAAATCAGGTTAAAAATAGCTTAGGAAAAACCTATTTACCTTTGATTGATGGGGAATATGTGCAAACGGAAGTGTTAATTGATTCGGTGAATCCTTCCCGTTATCAAGAATTGATTGGTAAAGTCGGGTTAATCAATTTGGATCAAGCCGATCAAGCTTTAGAAGCCGCTAAAAATGCCTTTCCAGTTTGGAAGAAAACCTCTGTTTCCGAACGTTGTGCTATCCTTCGTAATGCAGCAGAAATTATGGAAGAGCGTCGCCATGAATTGAATGCTTGGATTTGTTTAGAAGTCGGTAAAATTATTCCCCAGGCTGATGCGGAAGTTTCTGAAGCCATTGATTTTTGTCGCTACTATGCCGATGAAATGGAACGTTTAGATCGCGGTCACAACTACGATATTGCAGGGGAAACAAACCGTTATTTCTATCAACCGCGTGGTTTAGCTCTTGTTATTTCGCCTTGGAATTTTCCCTTTGCGATCGCTGTTGGTATGACAGTGGCGGCTTTAGTAACTGGTAATTGTACTCTCTTAAAACCAGCAGAAACTTCAACCGTAATTGCGGCAAAAATTACAGAAATTTTAATCGCCGCAGGCATTCCTAAAGGCGTATTTCAATTTGTGCCTGGCAAAGGTTCTGTGGTCGGTTCCCACATGGTTAATCATCCCGATGTGCATTTAATCGCCTTCACAGGATCGCGGGAAGTAGGCTGTCGAATTTATGCCGATGCGGCGGTTTTACAGCCTGGTCAAAAACATTTAAAACGAGTCATTGCTGAGATGGGCGGTAAGAATGCCATCATTGTGGATGAAAGTGCGGATTTGGATCAAGCAGTAGCGAGTACGGTTTATTCTGCCTTTGGTTATACGGGTCAAAAATGCTCTGCCTGTTCGCGGGTAATTGTCCTAGAGCCTGTTTATGATGCCTTTGTGGAGCGGTTTGTGGAAGCGGCTAAATCGTTAAATGTGGGGCCAACCGATGATCCCAGTACCCAGGTCGGGCCTGTCATTGACGGTACGGCCCAGAAACGGATTAAGGAATACATTGAAAAGGGCAAATTAGAGGCAGAAATTGCTTTAACAAGTGACATTAATTTGGATGGTTATTTTGTCAGTCCGACTATTTTTAAAAATGTTTCTGCCCAGGCAATTATTGCTCAAGAAGAGATTTTTGGCCCCGTTGTTGCCGTCATTAAAGTTAGCGATTTTGATGAAGCTTTAGCTGTTGCCAATGGCACCGATTATGCCTTAACAGGTGGTCTTTTCTCTCGCACTCCAGAGCATATTGATCGTGCAAATCGTGAGTTTGAAGTAGGCAATCTTTATATTAATCGCACTATTACAGGAGCGATCGTTTCTCGTCAACCCTTTGGCGGTTTTAAGTTGTCGGGGGTCGGTTCAAAGGCTGGTGGCCCTGATTATTTGTTGCAATTTTTAGAGCCGCGTCATGTGACGGAAAATATTCAGCGTCAGGGATTTGCACCGATTGAGGGAGCAGATCAATAGATTATAATGGGGGAGTTAGCAATAATTCCCTCGTTTTGAAATTCGTATTCAAGGAGTACTAAGAAATGAAGAGTATAAATAAAAGAATTGACAAAAGAATTAACCAATATCTAACAGACTTTGAAAATTTTCTTGAGCAAGAGGCGAAACAAGATGCTTCCCTGGTTATTGACTATGAGCAAGAAAAACAAAAATGGCTTGTTAACATTGATGAATTTTATGACTTAATCCGAGGATTTATTGGTAATTATCTTAAGCAAGGTAAAATTATTGAGGAGCGGAAAACTATTAAACTCTAAGAAGATAATTTTGGAGAGTATGAGGTTGAACAATTAATATTAAAAATCGGAAAAAAAAGACTAGTTTTTAAACCTGTTGGTCGCTTTGTGGTTGGTTGTAATGGTCGTATTGACTTAGATTCCAGTTTTGGAAGCGTTCGATTTTTATTAGTTCCTAAAGATTTTGATAAACCAAGTAATTTCTTTATGGGACATTTTAGCCCTCAGACAAAATGGTGTTGGAAAATTGCAACTCCGCCACCTAAAGTTATCTACTTAGGGCTTGCTGAAAAAAGCTGAAACCCTTACGGAGAAAAGATAGTAGCCAAATTAAGAACAGCTAGAATGCAGGAAAATAGGTTAAAATGGCTCAAAACCCTTGCATTAAGAGGAGAGA
>JAYKJI010000460.1:0-6767 GCA_035285405.1 Snowella sp.
TTAGCCCTGTCATCCCCCGTATTAAGCGATCTTGTTTGAATATCCTTTCTATATCTAGCATTCTTGGATTTTCTGGTCATTGCTTTTTTTCTTATTATCCCTTATAACCCAACAAGTCTATTAAAGAGGAGAGAAAGTAAGTGATTATGCTCAAAGAAGATTACGAATTGTTAAGCAAAAGGGTCGGAATGGGACACCAAATTAGTCTAGATTTCTCTCTATAAATGCTTTTTCTCTCAATGCCATGCAGGTCAGAGCCACAATTATCTATCTTGTTTTTATTGGGGGTCTATTCTCTACGGTTCTCTTGGAGAATGATCCCCATTTTGTTCAATGGTTAGGGTTGACCCTGTTTTGGGGAATCACCAGTGTTTTAGTCGGTTTGACATTACCTCGTTACTGGCGACGGGGGCCGAGGATGTCTTTTTGGCTCTGTATGGCAATCTTGGCAATCTGTGCAGCGATTTATGGTCAATGGCGTATTCCCCAACCGAGTCCCCAGGATATTAGTCAGGTTTTACGAGCCTCCGATCGCGGTTCCCAGCCAGTAACCATAACGGGAGAGTTGCTAAGTGTGGGCAGAAGTAATCTTCATGATCGGCTGCAATTTTGGCTGCGAGGAGAGTTAGTAAGGGTTGATGCTGATCCACGATTTAAACCGATCACTGGTCAGGTTTATCTAACCTTGCCGAGGGAAGTGGGAGAAAAGTTCACGCCCTGCCAAAAAGTCAGGGTTCAAGGCAGACTCTATCAACCTCCAGGTAGTAGAAATCCAGGCAGTCAGGATTTTCGTCAGTATTTGGCCAGCCAAGGTATTTTTGCCGGACTCAAAGGAGAAACAGCAGTTCCCATTGGTCAAGGTTTTTGTGGTTTTTCCCAACTGCGATCGCGGATTGTGGATGCCCAGGGTTTATGGTTGCCGAAAACAGAAGGCTCACTGATTAGTTCAGTAGTCTTAGGACAAAAAGCGGTGGATTTACCCTACGATCTCCGCAATTTATTTTCCCAAGTGGGTTTATCCCATATTTTAACGGCATCAGGATATCAGGTTTCTCTACTAGTGGGCACGACCCTGCTCTTAACCCAAAAATTGCCTCGGCGATCGCGCTTTTGGTTCGGTCTGGGGGTGTTGCTCTTTTATTTGGGACTTACCGGACTACAGCCTTCGGTCACTAGAGCCAGTTTGATGTGGGTTGGGGTTTTAATCGGGGAATTGTACGAACGTCGGTTGAAAACCTTAGGAGCGTTACTATTGGTGGCCACCTTACTTTTGGTTGTTAACCCAATTTGGATCTGGGACTTGGGATTTCAACTCAGCTTTTTAGCCACCTTTGGCATTGTTGTGACCAGTCCCTATTTACAAAGCCAATTCGATTTTTTGCCCCCTAAAATTGCTGAAATCATTGCTGTGCCCCTGGCGGCTTCCGTTTGGACATTACCCCTGATCCTTTATCAATTCAGTGTTTTCGCTCTAGCCGCAATTCCCCTTAATATTCTAGTCAGTCCCCTGGTAGAAATAATCAGTTTAGGGGGAGTTATCAGTGCGATCACCGCCTTAGTTATTCCTTTGGCCGGTAGTGCGATCGCCTGGCTTTTGTATTATCCGACTCACTGGTTAATTCTCCTGGCCCAGACCTTTAAACAGTTTCCAAATGTGGCAGTGGGTAATATTTCTGTTGCGGTTTTGGGGTTAACCTATGGGGCAATGATTTTAATTTGGTTACATTCTGGGTGGCAAAAACGTTGGCCTTGGATAACCGCCGTTTTATTGAGCTTTTTAATCCTACCGTTGTTCTATCAGCAGCTTACCCTGGTACGAGTAACCGTTTTTGATCAAACTTCCCAACCCATTCTGGTCATTCAAAATCCAGGTCAAAGCATCGTCATTGAAGACGGCAACCCTGAAACCGAGCAATTCCTACTCAAACCTTTTTTAGCAGCAGCCGGTATTAATAAAGTAGATTGTCGTCTCAATCTAAACCAGGTCTCTCCCCCGCCCTGTACAGAGTTAACCTGGTTGAGCCAGAACCCACCCATACTGCAATTATCGCTTAAAACCAGACGGTGGTTAGTCTTTCCCTCCACCATTCCTGATGCTCTCCCCGATAGTCTATTCAGACAAATGCCGCCTGATGTTGTGATTTGGGCGGGTCAGTTAACAACAACCGAGGGTTTAGAAAAAATACGTCCCTTAACGGCGATCACGGTTAGCCCCTACGTCAGCAAAAAGTTAAAGCGTCGGTTAACCAAAAAAGGGATTAAACTTCAGGTCACAGGGCAAGAGGGGGCGATACAGTGGACACCTCAACAGGGTTTTCAAGCGGCAGTTGATTTTCAAAACTAGGGAAGTTTCGCTTAAAATACTGGGGATTGGTTATTAATTAACGAGTGATTCTATAGGAACCTGTCTATGAGTTTCGAGAAAAGTCCCTTATTTGTCCCCGTGATTTTGGCTGGTGGTAAGGGAGAACGCTTTTGGCCGCTCAGTCGTAAAAAAAAGCCTAAACAGTTTTTATGTTTAGATGGTACGGGTGTTAGTCTCTTGCAGGCAACGGCCGAGCGGCTATTGGGATTAGCTGGGGGTTGGGAAAATTTGTGGGTGATTACGGCGGCAGCGATCGCGGCGGGAGTGGAAGAACAATTGCCCAACTTACCGTCAGAAAATCTTTTGGTAGAACCAGAGGGCAAGGATACGGCTCCGGCAGTGGCCTGGGCTAGTCTCGAAATTGCCAAACGCTATGGCCCTGATACGATCATCGGTTTTTTTCCGGCGGATCATTGGATTGGAGAACAGGCTGATTTTGAACAAACCCTAAAAGCGGCGATCGCCTTTGCGACCAGTCAAGCCAGTATCGTCACCCTTGGTATCACCCCCACAGAGCCAGCCACAGGCTACGGTTACATTGAACAGGGAGAGTTAGCCGCCACCTTTGAGGAACTGCCGGTTTACAAAGTTAGCCGTTTTACTGAAAAACCCAATCGAGAAACCGCCCAGGATTTTCTCAGTACGGGTCGCTATAGTTGGAATAGTGGTATGTTCTTTTTTCAAGCCGGAATTGTGTTGGCGGAATTAGGTCTTCATGCACCAGATTTGTTAAAAGCTTTAACCGAAAAAGGGGCAGCGGCCTACGGAGAATTAGAGAAGAAAAGTATTGACTATGCCTTAATGGAAAAAACCACATTAGCCTACATTTTACCCGCTAAGTTTGGCTGGGATGATCTAGGAGATTGGACTTCCTTGGAACGTTTATGGCCGGCGACTCAAAAAAATGTCGATTTGGCTAATCATGTGGCTCAAGATAGTCAAGGCTGTATTGTCTATGCCACCGATGAACAGGAAGTGATTGTCACTATTGGCCTAGAAGATTTGGTCATTGTCCGCGATCGCCAAGTCACTTTAATTGTGCCGAAAGATCGCACCCAGGATATTAAACAAATCTTGAAAACCTTGCAAACCAAAGCAGAATGTCAGGATTTATTATAGCCCTTGTCCAAGGAGTAAACTAAGAAGGAGGAACCCTAAAAATAAGCGTTCTGAGGGAGCAAAGGGGGAAGGTTCGGGAGCCATGATTAAACCAGAATAACCTCTGGCCAACATTGCCTGATGAATTCTTTCTCCTCGATCATAGCTACGAATCAATAAAGAGCCAATTAAATTAGCCAGGACTAGGCGGGTTTGACGGGGATTAAGCAACAGATTTCGAGACAAAGCGGCTCGTTTTTTGGTGTGGAATTCTCGGTTTAAGAGATGTAAATAACGCAACATTGATCCCATAATGGCTACTAATAGGGGTGGGAAATGTAGGGCTAAAAAAGCATTAAGAATTTGAGTTTGACTTAAAATGCTCAACAGAGAATTAACTAATAGCAGAGACAGAAAGGTTTTGCAACTTACTGTTATTAAGGTGATTAAACCTTGACTGCTAATTTGTAGCCAGCCCCATGTAAAAATTAGAGCTCCACCGGTTTGAAAAAGAGTACTTAAGAGAATGAGACCAATAAATAAAAATTCAACGGTCACTCTGCTGAACAGCGATCGCATCGATATTTTAAGGTAAATTCTTAATCTGACAAGCCATCCTCCAATACCCAGGGCATAAAAGCCTAAGCTTCCCCAGTCTCCTTTTTGGGTAACGGTGATCGCCAACAAAGTCAGTAAAATAGACAGCAAATAGACAGAAGGCTGAAATTTTAATTGAGGTTGATGAACTAGTCGGGCAGAAAAACCTTGGGGAAGATGAATTAACACAGGGAGCTAGGATAATTCCTTTGAGGCATTTGGATTAGGCATCTTTTTAATTGTTAGTTTCCCTAATGTCCAGGTAATTGCAAAGGTGGTGACGGTTCCCAATAGTCCAGCGAGGGGAGTTGCTAACCCAGTCGGAACGCCTTGAACTTGATAATTTGTCAATTTATCTGCCAGAGGAATGGGGCTTTTTAAGGAAGTTGCTTTGTCAGCAAATTTCAGATCTTTAGCAACGCGATCTAAGCCATCTGGTTTAGAACTGGCAAAGGGAGAAAGGGCTACCGCTATAAAAATAGAAAATCCTAAAATGAGGATCAAAAAATTAGATTTTTGCCGAGTATTTTTAATCATAATTTTTGTTGATTACGTTAAGACTTTATCCCAATCTTTGTAAAGGGGATTTGTGAGAGTAGAGCAATTCAGGGCGCGATCGCCAGATATATTGAACCGCTAAAACTGTAATTAAAGCCTCTCCTAAACCAATCATCAAATGCCAAGAAATGAGGGAAATCAAAGCAATTTTAAGGGGAATAGTCTGGGAAAAACCTAATTCTAAAGCGGCCATGATAGCGGCTGTCACCACACTTAACCAGGCAGTAACACCCGTGGCGATCGCCATACTGCGCCAACGACTACGCCCTAACAAAAGACGGATAAATCGATAACAATAATAGCCCCCTAAAGTACCAATTAAGCCCATATTTAAAAGGTTGGCTCCTAACGCTGTAATGCCACCATCCTGAAAAAAGAAAGCTTGCACCAGAAAAACCACTGACATCACTAAACTACCTGCCCAGGGGCCTAGCACAATTCCGGCCAAAGTTCCCCCCAAGAGATGACCAGAAGTTCCCCCTGGGATGGGAAAATTAATCATCTGAGCCGCAAAAATAAAAGCTGCACAAACTCCCATTAATGGCACTATTCGCTCTTGATAGTCTCGCTGCACCTGTTTGAAGGCAAGCGTCAAAAAGCCTAAGGCCAAGACCCAGGTGATCACCGTGACCGGGCCACTGAGAAAGCCGTCGGGAATGTGCATTGCCAAATAGGGAGTCGATAAAAACGGTAGGGCGATCGCCATAGATTCGTTGCTGATCTAATAATTCGGTTTGTCCTTCCCCAGTCTTATCTGTTTCCGTTGTCTTTTCAATGCCCTAACGGGGGATAGGATCAGCCAATTCTTAAACTATCCTAACTTTTTGAGATAAGCTGTCGGTAATCCATCAGAATCAGTTCATGTAGTGGGAGGCAGAAGGGATGAATTTAGAAGAGGAAGATTTTCGGGAAGCGGTTGAACAAGGGCTGATTTCTCCAGAACAGGCTACTAAACTTTGGCAGTTTTTTATCACCAACAATCAAACTGCTCAGGATAGCTCTAATCCCAACAAATTACGTTTTGATTTTGCCAATGTGGCTTACTACTTTGGTGCATTAATTGTCATTGCAGCTATGGCCTTTTTTGTCACCTTGGCTTGGGAAAGTTTGGGGGGTTTTGGCATTTTTGCGATCGCGGTCATTTATGCCTTGGGTTTTCTATGGGCGGGAAAATATCTTTACTTTGATCAAAACTTAAAGATTCCAGGGGGATTACTGATTACCGTGGCGGTGTGGATGACCCCTTTAGCGATTTATGGACTACAGCGATGGACAGGTTTTTGGGGTCAGGGCGATCCAGGTCATTATCAGGACTTTCATAGTTGGATTAAGGGCAGTTGGTTTTTTATGGAAGTGGGAACTATTCTGGCTAGTTTGCTGGCCTTGCGATGGATCAAATTTCCCTTTTTAACCTTTCCCCTCGCGTTTTGTTTATGGTACTTGTCGATGGACATTGTTCCCCTTCTGTATGGCAAAAATGTCGATTTTCATACCCAGGCAGTTGTTTCCCTTTGGTATGGCATTATTTGTTTAGCGATCGCCTATGTTGTTGATTTACGGTGTCGTCGTAGTGAGGGAGATTTTGCTTTTTGGTTATACTTATTTGGACTGATTACCTTTTGGTTTAGCCTACCTTTTTCAGGACAGGATTCAGAATGGAGTCGTTTTATCTACGGACTCATTAATTTAAGTTTAATGGCTCTTTCCTTGCTACTTAAACGTCGCCTTTTTATGATTTTTGGGAGCTTAGGTTTATTGGGTTATATTAGTTACCTCGCTTTTCGGGTTTTTGAAAATTCTCTATTATTTCCCTTGGCCCTATCCGCTTTAGGCATTGCGATTATCTATCTCGGCGTAGTTTACCAGCGTCACTATCGCCAATTAGAACATTATTTTGATAGTATTTTACCCCTTGCTTGGCGATCGCTCTTACCGAAGGAACGTTAATCATGCCAAAATGATTTAGAATAACCCAAGCATCAGACTAGCTTCAGTGTTTAAAGATAACAAAAATAATTAGTTTACTAGACCTGTTGGGAAATAAAAGAGAAACAGAAAGTTTGCACAGTAAGGATTTCATCATCTCTTACCAATTAGGCAGCATTCAAATAGAAGTTCCATAAACCAGTAGAATTCAACATCAAGCGGT
>JAYKJI010000461.1:0-4295 GCA_035285405.1 Snowella sp.
TTAGCCCTGTCATCCCCCGTATTAAGCGATCTTGTTTGAATATCCTTTCTATATCTAGCATTCTTGGATTTTCTGGTCATTGCTTTTTTTCTTATTATCCCTTATAACCCAACAAGTCTATTAAAGAAATCACTTTGTTTTCTATCCTCCACAATTTGACCTTGATCCATAAAAATAACGCGATGAGCAACCTGTCTTGCAAATCCCATTTCATGGGTGACAACCATCATAGTCATACCTTCTTGGGCTAGTTCTACCATGACATCTAGCACTTCGCTAACCATTTCCGGATCTAAGGCTGATGTCGGTTCATCAAAAAGCATCACAATCGGATTCATGGCCAAAGCGCGCACGATCGCCACCCGTTGTTGTTGACCGCCGGATAATTGTCCTGGATGTTTCAGGGCTTGATCTTCTAGACCAACTCTTGCTAATAGTTGTTTCGCCTGGGCGATCGCCTCCTGTTTAGGACGTTTCAGAATTTTAATCGGGCCAATGGTCAAATTATCCAGGACAGAAAGATGGGGAAAAAGTTCAAAATGCTGGAAAACCATACCTACCCGCGATCGCAACTTGGGGAGATTGGTCTTGATTTGACCGACGGAAGTGCCATCTACTAGAATCGTCCCCTCTTGAAAAGGTTCGAGGGCATTAATACATTTGATGAGAGTAGATTTCCCCGAACCAGAAGGGCCACAGATGACGACCACTTCTCCCTCTTTCACCTGGGTCGTGCAGTCTTTCAGCACTTGAAAATTTCCATACCATTTAGAAACATGATTAATATCGATCATGGATTGTCTTGGGTGATAATGCTTTACATCGGCAAACAATAACCATTATGGTTTCTAATTCCCCTCGCGCCCAACCGCCCCTCGAATTTATTCCCCCAGCCCTGAATCCTTGGGTTTTAGTCACCTGTCAACGGATTTTACCTCTCTGGCTCCATTGGCAAACGCCTATTGCAAAAGTCACTGGCAAAAATTTGGACATTCTGGTGCGGACTTATGAGCAATTTCGAGCGGGAAAAGTGCGCTTTCTTCTTGCTTTTCGTCATCCCAGTGTCAACGATCCCTACTGTATGGGTTATTTGTTTTGGCAATTGCTACCCCAGGCAGCCAAGGCTCAACAGGTGAATCTTAGACCCCCTCTTCATTCCCATTTTATGTATGACCGAGGGATTCCTCTCTGGGCAGGGAAAAATATTGCCTGGCTCTATTCCCGCTTAGGCGGAACATCCATTCAACGGGGAAAATTAGACTTGCCTGGACTGCGATCGGCGCGGGATTTACTGGCAAATAGTCCCTATCCCTTAGCGGCGGCTCCTGAAGGGGCGACCAATGGCCATAATGAAGTGATTAGCCCCCTGGAACCCGGCATTGCCCAATTAGGTTTTTGGTGTGTGGAAGATTTACAAAAGGCGAATCGTTCGGAAGCAGTTTTGCTGTTACCCGTTGGGATTCAATATTCTTATCTGGAGCTGCCCTGGGTTGCAATTGAAGCCTTACTCAGCCAATTGGAAGGGGATTGTGGGATAACATCACCAACCGACCATAGCCTAGAGGAACCTAAACTTTATCAACGGCTTTACCATTTAGGAGAAGTGATGTTAGATTTGATGGAAAACTTTTATCGAGATTTCTATCATCAAGATTTGCCAAAAGTTGATCAATTACAAACCCTCCTTATCCAAAATTTAGAAACTGTCCAGGCTGAACCCAACCGTCTTTTTGCCCTACGCTTACAAAATTTGCTTAATGTTGCCTTGGGAGTCGCGGAACAATATTTTAATATTCATGCCAAAGGGGAATTATCGGAACGCTGTCGTCGTTTAGAACAGGCAGGTTGGGACTATATTTACCGTGAGGATTTAAAGCCGAACAATCCCATCTGTACGGTACAACGAGGTTTAGCCGATCGCCTGGCGGAAGAAGCAGAGTTACGAATGTGGCACATGAGAATGGTGGAAACCTTTGTGGCGGTGACGGGCAATTATGTGCAGGAAAAACCGACCGTAGAACGTTTTGCGGATACCTTGCTGCTACTCTGGGATGTGATCACTCGTATTAAGGGCGAAAGTGCCTTTTTCCGTCCAAGCTTGGGCAAACAATGCGCTCAAATCACCATTGGAGAACCAATTTCAGTTACTCAGCGTGCCCCGGACTACAAAGCGAATCGTCGGCAAGCAGTCGCTAGGTTAACCCAGGATTTACAGGACGCTCTAGAAAGTTTGATTATTCATTGATTTGCAGTAGGCTTTTAAGTAGGTAAAACTTAGGAATTATCCAAATTCTCCTATCGGCCTTTCCTTCTCGAAGGCTACTCAATACATACATCTCAAGAGGGAATAAAACTTTAAAAACCTATTTTCGCTCTGTCTTTTTTTAAGTGACTGGTTTCACTTCAATTAAATTGAACATAGATTTTGTGCCTGCTCCCCTCTGCCCCCCTTGATAAGGTGAGTGTCCGTAGGACGGGGGGATCTGATAAATTTTAAGACCTACCTACTTAACTAATGGAAATTTTGTCTTGGGAATCATTAAAGACTACTGAAAAGTCCGCTATTCAAAAAGCGTTTCGGGAAGATTGTCATTCTTTGGATTGGGTTGCTCCTCTCAATGTCGAAGAACTATCGGATTTTGTCTGTCAAGTTGCGACTCAAAAGCAATCTATTTTGCCGATGGGTTCAGGCAGTAAGCTCGGTTGGGGTAACTTGGTTAATCCAGTTGATTACGTTCTGAGTACGCAAAAATTAAATCGTTTGGTTGATCATGCGATCGCCGATTTAACCATTACGGCGGAAGCGGGCATGAAACTAGCGGATCTTCAGGCCTTATTAAAACCCCATCGTCAATTTTTACCCGTTGATCCCGCTCATCCTGAACAGGCCACCCTAGGGGGCATTATGGCCACTGGCGATACGGGCAGTTGGCGACAACGTTACGGGGGAATTCGGGATTTAGTACTAGGCTTTTCCTTTGTACGTTGGGATGGGAAAATTGCGAAGGCGGGTAGTCGTGTTGTCAAAAATGTGGCTGGTTACGATTTAATGAAATTATTTACAGGTTCCTACGGCACTTTAGGCATTATTTCTCAGATTACGTTTCGCCTCTATCCCTTACCAGAAACCTCCCAAACCCTTTGGTTATCAGGTCAGGCAGCATCGGTGGCGACATTGGCTCAATATTTTTTAAAATCGGGCTTAGCACCAACGGCAGCAGATATTTTGTCGTCTGATTTAGCGCAATCACTGCATTTAGGTTCAGAAATCGGGTTATTGGTGCGTTTTCAAAATATTCCCGAAAGTGTCCAAGAACAGGTCAATCAATTACAAGCAATGGCGGCGGCGATCGCTTTAAATCAACGTAGTTTCATTGAGACGGAAGAAGCCCAATTATGGCAAAACTTATCGTCCACGATGACCATTCCTCAGTCTGAAGCGGGAATCATTTGTAAAATTGGTGTTATGCCGGAGCAAGCGGTTAATTTTCTTCAGCAAGATTCTGGTTTAGGACAAATTCATCTAGCCACTGGTTTAGGTCGCTTGTCGCTGTCTGAATTGGACTGGCTACAACTGTCCCCACAACGACTTTTCTGTGAAAAATATCGCGGTTTTCTGACGGTTTTAGCCTCATCAGCTAGTTTGAAAGAGAAATTTGAACCCTGGGGTTATAGTGGCAATAGTCTCAAGATTATGCGGCAACTTAAACATAAATTTGATCCGCACCATTCTTTTAGTCCAGGACGCTTTTGGAGTGATCGTCCTTTAGGTTGATTTTCTCTGTCTCGTTTCCGGCTGGTGTGTTTCTTTTCTGAATTGACACTGCAATTCTCAGGAAATCGCGATAAACCTCACAAGTCTCAGGAACTCCTAGGCAATATAATAAACCCAAAAGAATTACGACCTTGAGCCTTTGGAGCCTTTCAAGACAATGTTAAGCAAAGTCCCTGCCAAAATTGAAGCGATCGCCGCCCGTGAGATTCTTGATTCCCGTGGTCGTCCGACCGTTGAAGCTGAAGTCAGACTAGAAACCGGAGCCTTTGGCATTGCTCAAGTACCGAGTGGAGCCTCGACGGGCAGTTTTGAAGCCCATGAATTACGGGATGATGACCCCAAACGTTACGGTGGGAAAGGCGTTTTAAAAGCTGTCCGTAATATTATCGAAAAGATCGAACCGGAACTGATTGGATTAGATGCCTTTGACCAGTTAAGTGTTGACCAGACCATGATCAAGCGTGATGGTACTGCCAATAAAAAAGATTTAGGTGCGAATGCTATTCTGGCTGTTTCCCTG
>JAYKJI010000462.1:0-53748 GCA_035285405.1 Snowella sp.
GAGCTACCACCTCAGCCCTCACCGTTAATTACAGCATTGCCGGCACAGCCGATGCTACCGACTATACTGGTGCGACTCCTGGCACAGGAAAAACCATCACCTTTGCAGCCGGTTCTAGCACCGCCACCCTCACCGTCGATCCCACTGCTGATACCACCATAGAAAGCGACGAAACGGTTGCTTTAACCCTAGCCACAGGAACAGGCTATACAGTAGGTACAGCAACAGCAGTAACAGGAACCATTACCAATGATGATCAGCAAATTACTTTGGGCGTTAACCTGAGCGGTATTAGTGAAGAATCGACTTCCAACTTTGTTTATACCTTTACTCGTACTGGTTTTATCGCCAATAGTCTAGCCGTTAACTTTACAGTAGGGGGAACAGCCACTTTTAACACTGATTATGCTCAAACAGGAGCTAATAGCTTTAGTGCAACCACAGGGATTGTGACCTTTGCCGCAGGTGCTTCCACCACAACGATTACCCTGAATCCTACTTCTGATACCACTGTAGAAACTGATGAATTGATTAACCTCACCTTAGCTGCGGGTACAGGTTATACTATCGGGACAACAGGCGCGATCGCCACCACGATTATCAATGACGATGGCACACGCCGCCAACGAGGAACCAATGGCAATGATGTTCTTTTGGGGACTAGTCTCAGTGATGTTCTGTCTGGTGGTTTAGGCAACGATACTTTAACTGGAGGAGCAGGCGGTGATTCCTTTAGTTTCGCCAACCCCAATGAAAAAATTGATACCATTACTGATTTTGCGCCCGGAATTGATTACCTCTTAGTGAGTGCGTCTGGATTTGGCGGTGGATTAGTGGCCGGTGATCTTATCAGTTCTGCCCAATTTATTCTCGGCACGGCAGCAACCAATGCCAGTCAACGTTTTATCTACAATTCCACTTCCGGTGCATTGTTCTTTGACAGTGATGGCAATGGTTCTATCGCAGCGATTCAGTTTGCTACCTTGAGTCCCAATTTGGCTCTAACCTTTGAGGATATTTCTATCAACTAACAGGGTGCAACAGTCTGGCTTGAGAACTTAGAGGCGATTGCCCTTTTTGAATTGATAATGGATAATTGATAATTGATAATTATTAACTATTCACTATCAACTATTCACTAATTGGCGATCGCTTATAATAAATTTAAAAGTTCTCTGAATGAGCAATGACAACCACACCCACTACGGTTAGCTATACCCTCGAAGATGTTCTAGATCGCTTTGAGCAAAAAATGGACAGGCAGTTTGCCGAAGTCAATAAGCAGTTTGCTGAAGTCAATCAGAAAATAGACAGGCAGTTTGCCGAAGTCAATAAGCAATTTGCCGAAGTCAATCAAAAAATGGACAGGCAGTTTGCCGAAGTCAACCAAAAAATGGACAGGCAGTTTGCCGAAGTCAATAAACAGTTTGTCGAAGTCAATCAAAAATTGAATAAACTGGAAATTGGGCAAGTGGAACTTTCCGGTGAAATTAAAACCTTAGAAGAAAAAGTCAGTGGCATTGACAAACGTCTAGATAATCAGGAATTTATTAATCGAGGAGTCTTAGTGGCACTGATTGTTGCTCTTATTGGTGGAGTGGCTAAACTGTTTGGATGGTTGCCGACCAGTTAAACTCTCTCAATTTTGAGCCTTACAAGCTGTTTTTCTTAATCGGGAAGAGGCGATCGCGGCCTTGGGGAAGTGTGGTAGCGAGCTAAAGCGAAGACCCTGAGTTATGCTATTTTAAGGTGTCATTGCACCGAGTCTTACTTTTTCCTTCTCCTAAAACCTCTATGCGTCCTGCGGTTCTCGTTGAACATCTTCAAAAACGCTATGGCACCATCACGGCTGTCAAAGATATTTCCTTTTCAGTGCAGCCAGGAGAAATTTTTGGACTCTTGGGGCCAAACGGGGCAGGGAAGACCACCACGATTCGCTGTCTCTGTACGTTATCTAAACCGGATCAAGGCAAATTAGAAATCGACGGTATTTCCGTGATTAGCCAACCTAAATTAGCCCGTCGTCACTTAGGCTACGTTGCCCAGGAAGTTGCCCTTGATAAGATGTTGACTGGTAGGGAGCTATTACAACTACAAGCCTCTCTATATCACCTCACCACCTCCCAAGCCAAAGAACGGATTCCCCAGCTAATCGACCTGCTCGGCCTTAGCCAGTATGCAGAGCAAAAAACAGGAACCTATTCCGGCGGGCTTCGTAAACGTTTAGATTTAGCGGCGGGACTATTACACCAGCCATCGGTTTTGATTTTGGATGAACCCTCGGTGGGACTAGATATCGAAAGTCGTTTTATCCTCTGGGAATTTTTACGACAGTTGCGGGATGCCGGAACCACTGTATTGATTACTAGCCATTATCTGGAAGAAATTGATGCCCTCGCCGATCGCCTGGCGATTATTGATCAAGGTCTGGTAATTGCGGAAGGAAGCCCGTCTGACCTAAAAGATAGAGTAGGTGGCGATCGCGTTACCTTAAGAATTCGAGAATTTGCTGACTTAGCAGAAGCAGAACAGGCTAAACAGCTTTTGAAAACCTTACCTTTTGTGGAAGATATTATTATTAATACAGCTCAAGGTAACTCATTAAATTTAGTGGTTACGGCCCAAAGTAATCCCCTCAGTCAAATTGAACAGACTCTCATTACTGCTGACTTACCGATCTTTAGCTTGGCCCAATCTCGTCCCAGTTTAGATGACGTTTATCTAGCGGCAACGGGAAGAACGCTTATGGATGCAGAAATTGCTGCCGCCAGCCGTCGTGATCTGAAAGCAGAACAAAAACAGGCCATGAAATCCCCTAGCTAGATTATCTTCCCTTTCCTCCCCATCTCCCTGTCTTCCCATCTCTCCTAAACCTCCCCATGACTCAAACCCTGATCTCCCCCAAACCTGCCAACCTACTCGCGCCCAATCCGATTATTAATAACCCAGTCAAGGAAAACGCGATCGCTGATTTTATTCAAGAAACCCTGGCCTTAACCAAACGTTTGTTTATCCAATTACAACGGCGGCCCTCAACCTTAGTGGCCGGCATTGTTCAGCCCTTCATGTGGCTCGTTCTATTTGGAGCCTTATTTTTAAATGCCCCCCAAGGTTTGTTTGGTAATGACTTAAATTACGCCCAATTTCTTGCCCCTGGTATCATTGTTTTTACCGCTTTTTCAGGGGCCTTAAATGCCGGTTTGCCCGTGATGTTTGATCGGGAATTTGGGTTTTTAAATCGGTTATTGGTCGCACCTTTAGCTTCCCGTTATTCCATTGTGGCCGCTTCTACCATTTATATTATTGTTCTGAGTTTTATTCAAACGGTGGTGATTGTAGCCGCAAGTGCTCTACTAGGGGCCGGCTTACCCAATCTAGTGGGATTAACAGCGATCGCTTTAATTGTGCTGCTGATTGTGCTAGGGGTGACTGCCTTGAGTTTAGGGTTGGCCTTTGCCTTGCCAGGTCACATTGAACTAATTGCCATTATCTTTGTCACAAACTTACCTCTATTGTTTGCCAGCACCGCCCTCGCGCCTCTATCCTTTATGGCCCAATGGTTACAAATTGTTGCCAGTTTAAACCCGCTCACCTATGCCATTGAACCGATCCGCTATCTTTATTTACAAACCGATTGGGGATTAGACAGCATTGTTTTGCAATCTCCCTGGGCCGCCATGAGTTTTGGCCAGGTACTCGGTGTGCTACTCCTCTTCGACGCGCTAGTATTGTTATTAATCCAACCCCTGTTACGTCGCCGTTTTCTGTAAGTGAGGAATCTTTCCGATAAGACTATGAATAACAAACTTTTCGTTAATATTCTCCTAGCTTCTGTGGGGATTGTGGGTGCGATCGCTGCAAGCTCAAAAATAACCCTGGCACAAACCCAATATCAACCTCCGACCCAACAGCCCCTGGGCTACGAAGCCAGCGAAAAAGATCCGATGAAAAGCTCCGTAGGTGGGTTTGACCCGATGTCTCTCATCCATAACGCCAATTTGAGCCGTAGCCGTACTGGAGAGGATTTTGCCGAAGATAGTCAGCGTAATCTGAGTAAGGCCGCCGAAGCTTTTAAAAAGATGCAGCAGCAACAGTTACAACAAATGCCCAAGACTGTTGAATCATCTAATTCCACCGTTAATACTGCTCCTAAATAACTCTAGTTTCAGTATTATTAAATCTCACTCAGTTGTTTAATACTACTGGTCTAAATTTGAAGTAAAGAGCGATCCATTCTACGGCGATCGCTTTTATTATCTGAATGAAACTGAAAATCAAAGAAGATTAACTAATATTCTCCTGATTTTTAATGTACGATAAACCAATTTTCCGAATCATTATAATCCCCTGATAGGGTCAATTTTGTTCCGGTTTCTAGTTGTTGAAATTGAGCGTTAATCTCTGGTCTGGTTGTCACTAATTGCCAAGTTACAGTCGGTTCAAGATTAACGTGAAAATGATATTCGTGTTCATTGATTTTCTCAAAAATGCCCTCATAAACTTCGCTTCCTTGGAACTGATAAGGTTGAGATACACAGGGACAATTCCCATCTAGAGGATAGTCTTGAGGATGATCTAAATAATAGCGTTGCCAGGTCAGCCATTCCGGGTGCTCCGGCGGTAAATTGAAACAGGGAATAACGGCTGCTGGAGCCAATGAATCCGTTAGTAAAGCCTCTTGCAGCGATCGCACCGATAAAGCTTCCGGTTCACAGTTTTGCTCAATACATAAGGCAGCGGCCATTCCGGCGGCTTGACCTATATTCATCACCAAGGGTTGCAGACGAGTACTACCATTGGCCATATGAGAAACAGAAATATTTTTTTCACAAACTAAAAAACCTTGAATTGTTTCAGGAACTAAGGATTGATAGGGAATGGCAAAGGGAGTTCCTGTCCAATATCCGCCCCAACGTAGGGATTTAGGCGCGAGGGGAAATTCAAACCCTGGATAATGGTGATCATTGGGATAATTACCAACAGCAATACTAGAAACCTGATCTTGATAGAGTGGTAAGGGAGCAACTACACCACCGGCTTGCGGTAAAATCATCCTTTCTGTAATCGTGACTTGACCTCGTAAACGGCGACTTTCACGATAGTAGGGATGGAGCGCGAAGGCAGTAGAACGATTATTAATAGCTGGAAAGGCCTCTAGAGCCAACCCCAAATTTTTC
Source organism: Snowella sp. (assembly GCA_035285405.1). Classification (GTDB taxonomy): domain Bacteria; phylum Cyanobacteriota; class Cyanobacteriia; order Cyanobacteriales; family Microcystaceae; genus Woronichinia. The sequence continues at coordinate 5,178 of JAYKJI010000462.1, forward strand.
CCCGTCTCCTGTTGCAAAAAATAGGCAAAATGATAACTATGTTCATAGGCTTCTTGTAAAAAGGCTTGCTTCTCTGCGGGAGTGCCAATTAACCGATTCAAATTATGGCCGTAATCATTGCCAAAAATGGGCCAGTTCAACATATATTGCTGATTTGGTAAACGCCCGTAGGTTAAAAACCGCTCTACTCCATAGTTTTTCCAGGCATCCTTAAACAGAGTTGGATCATAGCCGGATAAGGGAGAAATTTTGGGGACGGGTTGATCGCCGTAATCCTGCATCAAAAATACCCAGGTGGGAGATTGTACAGGGTAGCGATTGCTGACGGCATTGGCTTCAATCGGGGCCGAAGGTTCATCAAATTCGGCTTGCCATTCCCAACTCCAACGGTGAGGAATATCGCCCAAAGCTAATAAATCCCCTAATTCTGTGCCATCAACGGTAATACGGGCTTCGATCTGATAGTCGGTAAAACGAATTCCTGTAACGCGATCGCCTTGACGTAAAACCTCTAGAGGAACCTGATCTTTAATCCAGGTTAAATGGGGCAATTGACTAGCCCATTGCTCAAAAATGCTGGCTCCTACCCTGGGCGTAAAGGTAAAGAAACTTACCCAGGCATGATTTAAGCCTTCCCTTTGTTCTCGTCGCAGCGATCGCAAAAAAGCCCCCCATAATCCCGTTTGCCAAGCCGCCAATTCACTACCATCGGGAGCCGCCACTCCTGCTGAGGTTAACATTCCTCCTAACCAAGGTGTTTCACTCACTAAAATAGTGTTTACACCTCGACGAGCCGCCTGGATTGCCGCCGCTGTTCCTCCCGTTCCTCCTCCCACCACCAACAGATCTGTTTTAAGATGACTAATCATAAAAGCAAAGATAATACAAATTTAATTTAGAGCCGGTTAGATCCTATCATCACTAGAACTCCGATAAAATGAAACTCAGTCTTATCGGCACAGATCACCGCCAATTGCCATGACTTCTACTGTTCTTATTGAATCTTCGACCGCTATTTCTTCACCAGATTCCTCAACTATTACTCCGGCTGTCAACCATGAGATAATTTTTCCGACGGGTGATTTCTGGAGCGATGAACCTCCCTTGGAAAGTAACTTACATCTTCGACAAATTTTAATTCTCATTCAATGTCTAGAATGGTGTTGGCAAGAACGTCAAGACTATTTTGCGGCGGGTAATCTAACCATTTATTACAGTCCTAAACAACGTAAATCGGAATTTTTTCGTGGGCCAGATTTTTTTGTGGTACTCGGTACGGAACGTAAACTAGACCGTAGAAGTTGGGTCGTTTGGCAAGAAGACGGCAAATATCCTAATGTCATTGTTGAAATTCTTTCAGACAGTACCGCCTCCGTGGATCGAGGGGAAAAAAAACAAATCTATCAGGATATTTTTCGGACTCCCAATTATTTTTGGTTTGATCCAGAAAGTCTTGTCTTAGAAGGCTTTCGTCTGGTGGAAGGTCAATATCAAGCGATCGCAGCCAATGAACAGGGTTGGTTATGGAGCCAGGAATTAGGTCTGTATTTGGGCGTTTATGGTCAGCAATTGCGATATTTCACAGAAGCAGGGGATTTAGTCCCCACGACTGAGGAAGCTGCAATCTTAGCTCAACAACAATTAGAACTAGCCCAAAAATTAGTAGAGCAGGAACGTCAAAAACGGGAAGCCGCCGAACAAAAACTGCTGGCTCTCCAGGCACGCCTAGAAGCCTTGGGTATAGAGTAGCCCAGTTCGTATTATCCAGACGATTAAACTCAGTATGGCTAATAGAGGCGTTAGGTGATCGCCGTAGGCAACATAGAGGGTTTGCGTTTTGCGTCGATAGATTGTATCTAAATGCAGTTGGTAATGATTTAAGTCCGATAACCAAAGGGTTTTACCCCTGGGAGAAATAATAGCGGAATAACCTGTATTGGTTGCCCTGGCTACCCAGCGATCGCTTTCAATGGCTCGCATCACATCGAGGGCATGGTGTTGGGCTGGCATGGTGCGACTATAGTGGGCATTATTGGCACTAGAAAGAATAAATTCTCCCCCCCGTCGCGCTTGATCACGAAGACGTTCAGGAAAAGCAGATTCATAACAAATACTGACAATGGCTTGACCAAAGGATGTCTGGAAAATCTGTTGAGGATCGCCGGGGGTTAATTCCCCTTTAAGCGGAGAAAGACGATTAATAATTTTGCCCAATAGGGAACCCAAGGGAATATATTCACCCAGGGGAACTAACTTAACTTTATCGTAACGACCGCTTAATTTTCCGCCTCCCGTCACTGCAAATAGACTATTGGTATAGGCATCGTCTTTAGTACCATAAGCTCCTAACCAAACCGGAATTTTAGTTTGCAAGATCGCCTGATAAAAAGCACTACTTTTGACAATATCTTCCCAAAAATAGGGTAAGGCTCCCTCCGGTGTAAGCACAACTTCTGCACCCATTTTTGCCAATTTTTGGTATCCCTCGGTATAACCCGCGATCGCCCTTTGCAATCCTTGAGGATAAAGTTTAATTTCATTGGGAATATTGCCCTGAATAATGCCAACTTTAATGGCTTGTTGCGGATTATTCTCTAACGGCTGTTGGTAAAGCCAGAAACCGAAGCAATGCAAACTCAGAAAAATACTGACAGGGAAACTGCTGACTAATCCCAATTGTCTCGGTGTAACTTGATGATAACGACAGAAAAAGATGATCTCGGCGATTAAACCATTCACTAAGGCGATCGCGGCGGTAACGGTGCTAAATCCAGAGAATTGACCCCATTGCAAAATTAGTAAATTATGGGGACTCTGACTAGCCGCTAAGGAATTCCACCAAAGTGGGCCAGCACTGCCCAGGGCTTCCAGTCCACACCAGAGAGTAATGCCCCAAAGCAAACGCGCAATAATTGTTAAAGTTTCCCCAAATTTTGTCTGTCTTTTGGCTTTAAATTGCTGCGGCCAACTGTCCCAAAGCACCATTCCCAAGGCCCAGAATAGGACTAGACAAACCCCAAAAAGCGTTATCAAAAACCAACAGCCCAAGGCAATGGCGAAACTAGCAAGCCAGGGAACCCCCATCCAAGTCATCGGATGAATGCCCGTAATCCAAAACAAAGACAAGCCGTAATATCCCACTCCCCAAAGGATCGCCGCGATCGCCGTTGATCTAAGTTGAGTAAGTAAAGAGTGTTTTGGAAACTTTTTTGGGGGATTGAGGATGAATAACCAGAGGGGAACCAGGGCCAGCCAAGCTAGATAAAAAGCAGCCGTGGGAGCCATTGCCAGTCCCATCATTAGCCCCCCCATAAACACAGTTAACAATTTAGCCATAGGCAAGGCAATCGACCCAGAGACAAGTTAAGCTAACGGTAGAGCAGAAGCCTAGATTAGGACAAGCCACTTATGACTGAAACTGCCGCGATTGCCACCCAGGGCCTCACGAAACAATTTGAACGACAAAGGGCTGTTAATAATGTTGACCTCGAAGTAGAAACCGGAACAGTCTATGGTTTGATTGGGCCCAATGGAGCCGGCAAAACCACCTTAATGCGAATGTTGGCCATGGCCGAAGAGGCCAGCACCGGAGAAATTTATCTTTTCGGCGATCGCTTAATCAGAGGCGAGAGTAATGCCAAACTGAAACAATATTTAGGCTATTTACCCGATGATTTTCCCCTCTACGAAGATTTAACCGTTTGGGATTATTTAGATTATTTTGCCCGTTTATATTTCTTGAAACCGCCCCTGCGTCGTCAACGTCTAGAAGAAGTTCTAGAATTGGTGCAATTAACCAGTAAACGCCATAGTCCCATTGCCCAATTATCACGGGGCATGAAACAACGTCTGAGTTTAGCTCGCACTATCATTCATTCTCCCCTACTGTTGTTATTAGATGAACCTGTTTCTGGGCTAGATCCTTTAGCAAGAATGCAGTTTCGAGAAATTATCAAGGTTCTCCAAGCCAGTGGCATGACCATTTTTATTTCTTCCCATGTTTTAAGTGATCTGGCAGAATTATGTACGGCGATCGGCATTATGGAATTAGGTTGTTTGGTGGAAAGCACCCCCCTTAGCACCCTTTATGAACGTCGCGCTGGTCGTCAATTACAAATTTCGGTGTTGGACAATTTAGAGCGATTAATCACTGAAGTCAAACAATCCCCCTGGGTAAAAACCTGGGAATCGCTTCCTGAACAAAATAGCCTGAAAATTCAGTTTGTAGGAGATACTCAAGCCAGTGCTGACCTACTGCGATCGCTAATTGAGTCTGGTTTAGCGGTGACAGAATTTCATACCACTCAGGAAGATTTAGAAGCAATCTTTTTAAAATTAGGACATCAACAAGTTTCTTGAAAATTATTGCTTGAGAATTATTGAATAAATTAGTCAAACTAGGAGAATTATCACTATGTCAGTCTTTCATCATCAATTCGATAAAATTCTAGATCGTCTAGGAGACTGGAATCCTCAATTATTGCGAGAATTAAAAAGTCGCCTTAAAGCCCGTAACCTTTGGTTATTGACAGCTTTTGGTGTGATTTCTCAAGTTCTCTTTTATTTTTTCTTTCGAGGATCTTTACCCCCCGATCCTCTCCTCGATCCCACAACCTATAATCGCTATTGTCTCGGCAGTCCTCCCCCTGAACTGAACGGTTATCGTTATCCCTATAATTTTTGCACATCGGATTTACTCGGTCATACCGTCATTAATTGGCAATTGTGGTGGCTACATCTCTTTATTACCATTAGTTTAATTGGGATCATCATACTGTTAGTAAAAGGTACTCATTTATTAATTCATGATCTAGCCCAGGAAGAGTCAAAGGGAACCCTTAATTTTATTCGTCTGAGTCCCCAACCAGCCCAAACTATTTTTCTGGGTAAATTACTGGGAGTGCCGATCCTCCTTTATGGATTAGCCTTAATGACTTTGCCCCTTCATCTCTGGGCAGGATGGATGGCTCAAATCCCCTTGCCTTTGATTTTGGCATTTTATCTGGTTTTATTAGCGAGTTGTGCTTTTTTCTACCATGTCGCACTGTTAATCGGCTTGATGGGTCAACGGTTATTCGGCTTACAAACCTTTGCTTCCGTAAGTTCTGTTTTGCTGTTGCTATTTTTGTTGCTAATGACCGCGATGAGTCTTTTGAATAAAGATGCAAATTTTCATAGCCCTTTAAATTGGATTAATCTTTTCTATCCGGGTCAGTCTCTAGGTTATTTGGTACCATCAACTTTTCTGCCCTTGAGTTTAAAATGGTATGGCCAACCTGTTTTTGCTAATGCTTGGACAGGAATAGGTTTTATGTTGATCAATTACGGTATCTGGACTTATTGGCTAACCCTCGCCATTAATCGCCGTTTTCGGAGTTCCCAAAAGTTATTTTTGAGTAAGATTCAAAGTTATGGTCTAACTCTTGCTTTCGTTATTTTAGGGCTAGGATTTGTTCCTCAAGAGGTAGGAACTCGTCAACTGTATTTTAATTTTGTTATTTTCCAATTTCTACTGTTTGGTTTTATTGCTGTTCTAAGCTTGACCCTTAGCCCCGAACGTCCCATGTTGCAACTCTGGGCCCGTTATCGTCATCAACAACCTGCCCAGGTTCGTCACCTCTGGCAAGATTATCTGTTAGGAGAACAAAGCCCTGCCAATTTAGCGATCGCCGTCAATTTAGGGATTATCTTTCTCTATGTAACACCAGCTATTTTATTATTTCCTTTGGAAAACTATCGCTGGCCCGTCTGGGGAGAATTGATCCTCGGTTTAAGCATCACCGGTGTTTATGCTGTCATTTACCAACGAATTCTGCTCTTGAATACCCGAAAACGTCAGCTATTTGCCTTAGGAGCCGTAGGGTTATTGGTGATCACCCCGATCTGGGGAGTACTCATTTCCAACCTTCATTTATCGGCTAATGCCAATCTCTGGTTTCTCACTTTTTTGCCGATGATTGCGGGGGAAAGTGCCTCTCCGCTCTATGGTTTGATGATTGTTTTGGGTGAATGGACGGTGATGCTAGTCTGTGGCTTAGAAATGAATCGTCATCTCCAGAAAATTGGCCGCTCCGATACCCAGCAACTTCATCAGGGTTTATTGCAAAAGTCCCTTAAATTGAATCCCTAAATTTCCTTTTTACTTTCGTTATTCTCTGTTTCTCTATGGTTTTATTAACATCTCAGGCGATCGCCCAATATCGTTCCCAATTAGCCCATATTCCCGATGCTCTGATTGCCTTAGATACCATTGAAGACTGTGAAGGTGATCTTGAGGACGCGGCTCTTTCCTTGGGCATTCAAGTCGGTCAACAACCGGATCGCAATGACTGGTTAGAGGGTTTAGCGAAACGTTGTCGCGTTGTCATCTGTGAAGGGGATTTTCAAAAAGACCTACTGGCAGGTAATATTGCTACGACGGTAGAACATTTAATTGAAAGCAAACTTTGTCATCCTCTACTCACTACCCCAATTGTGTTGTATGCCCTAGAAACTGACGTGACCAAGTTTTGTGAACCCTTGAGTTTTAAACTGACGTAGCTTGAATACAGGGTTAATCAACCGGTGAGATCCAGCCTATTGCCTAAATACAGCACTACACTATAATACAGGTCAATCCTGGTTTGGCAAAATAAAGTACGATCTGCTGCCTGGAACCTTTCAACGGATCCCAGGTCTTAGTAAGCTTGGACGTTACCGAATCTTAAGGTAATGTTTTAAGGGAAGTACATAATCTTCAAATAAAGCAGAACTTTTCGTCGAGTTAGCGTTGATCATTCTTCGCCTTTAATTTAGGCTGAAGGTACTTTCTGTCTAAAAGGAATTTTCAATTTCCTTACCAATGCGGTAAGTTATTTAGCGAGAGAAGTTTATTGTCGATGTATCTGCTCTAGTTAAGAGACGACTTTTCTGGACAAACTCCCATGAAATCAACCCGCCTGTTACTATCCATGACTATGTCGCATCCCCTGAATCTGCGCCTTTGGCGATCGCTTATGACCTTGGGAACCAGTGTTGTTTTAATACTTCCCCTTAACTGGATGGCAAATGCCCAGACCACCCCTTCTCTCGCGCCAGCACCTTGGTCAAAAACTAAGAAAGTCAATCCATTGGCCAGTGGGAGTTCATTAGAGTCTCTTTCTTTGCCGGATAGTCAATTTGATGAAAAGAGTTTAAAAGACTCTCCTTTTCAAAATCCCCCCAGTCAGGAACTGGATCTGGATAGTGAAAAACCTTCACTCTTTACCAAATCTTTAGATAAAACCTCCTCGTCTGATAAGGGAGCTAATTTAATACAAAATTTTAAGAATAAGCCAAGGACAACTCCAGATAACCCCTCCGAATTATCTCAATCGACTCCGACCAATACGCCGAGTCCTGATAACGCCCCTGCTCCATCGGATGTTCCGTCCCCTGCTGAGAGTCCTTCTCCTTTTCCAGTCCCGGATCCGTTAAGTCCATCCGCCCAACCGGCCACTTTTCCCGCCCCAACCTCCCAGGATTCTCTACAACTGCCCAAAAATCCTGCTCCCAATAACCTGAATTCTTCTGGAAATCCTCTCTTGTTCCCTACAAAAGCGAGGGAAGTCGATACAAATATTCGTCAAGCAATCACGCTCAATCAGGCGATTGAATTGGCTCTCAAAAATAATATTGATCTTCAAAAGGCGAATATTGCCCTTGAAGTAGAACAAGCAAACCTTGAATCCGCCAGATCGGCTCTATTTCCGACCCTTGATACACAATTTCAATTTAGTCGGGATAGTAGTCCATCCACCGAGTTAAACAATGCCCTGATCACGGCCAATAATCAAACCCTTCTTCCCCAGTTTCAAACTCCTTTGCAGAACGAACAGTCCACTAATGCCCAGGGTAACGTTCAATTGACCTATAATATTTATACCGGGGGAGAGCGATCCGCTCAGATTGCGAAGGCAGAAAAGCTGGTTCAAAATAGCCGGTTGCAAATAGAAGTGATTGCGGAACAAACTCGTTTTGATGCAACAGATCGCTATTATGCTCTACAGGGAACAGATGCTCAGGTAGCGATCGCCCAGGCTTCGGTTGAGGATGCGTCCCAAAGTTTACGGGATGCCCGTTTGTTAGAGCAAGCTGGTCTAGGAACCCTTTTTGATGTTCTAAGGGCTGAAGGCGACCTGGCCACTGCTAACGAAGCTTTAACAAGAGCGATCGCCGATCAACGCAATGCCCGACGTAAACTGGCCCAAATCCTCGGTGTGGGTCAACAGGTCGAACTCACGGCGGCGGATGAAATTACAGAAGCGGGAAATTGGGATATGCCCTTAGATCAGACTATTGTTCAGGCCTACAAAAACCGAGCCGAACTGGAACAACAATTGTTGCAAATTGAAATTAACGAACAGGATAGCTATATTGCCCTTGCCGGTATTAAACCTAAGGTGGATTTTCTAGCAGACTATACTTATCAGAATAATTTTGATAACTCTGTGGGGGTAGTGGATGGCTATTCCTTTGCCGCTAAAGTAACTTGGCGATTTTTTGATGGTGGACGGGCCTTTGCTGAAGCTCGCAAGGCTTATCGACAGATGGATTTAGCCCAGAGTGAATTTGCGAAACAACGGGATCAGATTCGCTATGATGTCGAACAGTCTTACTACAACCTCATTTCCAATAAAGATAATATCAGTAGCACCAGGACTAATGTTCGTCGTTTTGAAGAAGCTCTGCGTTTAGCAAGGTTACGTTTTCAGGCGGGAGTCGGAACTCAAACTGATGTGATCAATGCTCAACGGGATCTTGCCAATGCACGGGGTCGTTTCTTGCAAGCCATTATTGGTTATAACCAATCTCTGAATAGCCTACAACGCTTTGTCAGCAACCTGCCCGATAATAATCTCTTTGAAGTTCGCCCTTAAATCTCAGAAACTCGGCGATCGCGAATTTAAGATTGAGATCGAGCGGGACGTTCCTAAAAGCCTTAGCCAAAGAGGCTTGGGTTCTTTGTTAGTGCGGGTTTTAGAGAATGAACAACTTGCTCCTAACGGAGATGGCGTAAAATAACTTAAAATAACGTCAAGATTCTTAATAGAGTCTCCCCTACTGCCCTATTTACTGGAGTCCGAATGACCATTACTTTTGTCAAGGAAAATAAAGATGTTGTTGTTGCCAATGGGGCAAATCTGCGGGAAAAAGCGTTACAAAATGGCATTGATCTCTATACTCTCAAGGGAAAATTGATGAACTGTGGGGGTTATGGCCAATGCGGAACCTGTGTTGTGGAAATCGTAACAGGAATAGAAAACCTTTCACCCAGAACCGCCTTTGAGGAAAAGGTTTTACGCAAAAAACCAGACTCCTATCGTCTCGCCTGTCAGACCCTGGTGAATGGGCCTGTGAGCGTTAATACCAAGCCCTAATGAGGTTTTTAAAACGGTTTGGCAATTGGTGACTTCTCCAATTTTCCCACTCAGTTACTATACTGACGATTAGACACCGGCTATTTTTCTAGCCAATTTGACCCTGCTTAAATTTCTGTGCGTTCTCGAAAGCCGATCAAGGTTGATTTCAACCATCAGTATCCCTGCCCTTTCTGTCGTCGGGGTCGTTTGCTGTCGATTGTATTAACGGAGGCTTTTGGTTGCGATCGCTGCAAACAAATTTTTGTGGTTGATGAAAAAAATCAAGAAATTGAACTGGTCTCTTCCCCCTCTCCGGCCAAACGACTATGGCGTTGGAATGGCTATCGTTGGCGAGTTGTCAATCCTCATTCTCAAGAAGATTCCTTGCCCACAGTGTTCGTCCTGATGCTGATGGTTCTGCTAGGCTCGCTATTCTTTGCCTTACATTCTTACTCCTTATTAAGTGTCATTTTAGGGATAATGATGGCAACAACTCTTTTGTTGGTTCTCAACTATGTGTTTTGGTTAGTCTATCGGCGTTAAACATCTATGGCTCAAGATAACCTACCACCTTCCCTCATCCCCACTTTACAGGCTGCCCAAAATGCCTTTCTGGAATTGGGACAACTTTCTGGCCAGAATCGCAATCGAGGTATCCAGGCAATGGCGAAGGGATTGGCGGCTTCCTTTGACCAGGTGTTGGAAGCCAATACTCTAGACCTAGAGATGAGTCGAGAAATGGCGATTTCCGATTGTTTTTTAGAGTGGCTGAAGTTAACGCCAGAGCGTTTGGAATTTACGGTCGAAATTTTAGAACAATTGGCCGAATTACCCGATCCGATTCAACGGGTCATGAATGCGCCCTATCAACTGAATCCTTCCCAAACCTATTGTCAATTGATGCCTTTGGGAGTTGTGGCTCTGATTTACGAGGCTTTTCCTGAACTAGCGGCGATCGCAGCAGGTTTTTGTGTCAAAACAGGGAATAGTTTAATTTTGCGGGGTTGTGGTGTTTCCAGTCATTCGGCAGCGACGATTACCCAGATATTGCAAGAAAGTTTAGCGGATGTGGGTTTCCCGTCAGGCTGTTTAACGAGCCTATCCAGTGATGAAGTACCTGTGATTCAGGATTTGGTCGTTCAGGATAAATATATTAATCTTATTATTCCCTACGGTCGTCCCAGTTTAGTGGAACGGGTCAGTCATCAAGCAGGGGCCCCAGTTCTTCGAGCAGCGATGGGTAATTGTTATCTCTATTGGTCAGCTAAAGGGGATTTGGAATTAGTCCGTTGGATGATTTTGGATAGTCATGCCAGTGAACCCGATCCGGTTAATGCCATTGAAAAAGTGTTGGTTAGTCCCACTCAGAATAGTGCTTTCTTAATCCGCCTTTTTAACAATTTGCAGGAAAAAGGGTTTCAATTACGGGGGGATGAGGCCATGTGTCAAGAATTTCCCAATTACCTTTCCCTCGCTAAGGAAGCGGAATGGGATAAACCCTATCTTGAAAAAATTGTTGCTTTTCGGGCTGTTCCTACTTTGTCAGAAGCGATCGCCTGGATCAACCAACATAGTAGTGGCCATGCAGACTGTATTGCGACCGAATCCTACCAAGAAAGCCGCCAATTTGCGATGGGCATTGATAGTGCTTTAGTATACATTAATACTTCCCCGCGTTTTTCCCGTAATCCCAAACAGGGCGAATCTCTTTTTCTGGGCATTTCTAATCAAAAGGGTCATCGTCGCGGCTTAATTGGTCTGGAAACCTTTACGACTTTAAAACAGGTTGTCCAGGGCAGTAGTAAACCTTAAAAGTTTTATCGGAAGCTGAAAATCTGAAAATTTATAAAAGTGTTAGTTGGAAGTCAATTTAGCTCTTAATTCTTCTTTAATTCGATTTAAAACTGATTTTTCATCCAAGGTTGCTAGGATTTGAGTGACAACTGTTTTTGGCCCGGCTGGCCCCCAGGAAGCTCCATTGGCTAGATAGGTTTTGGTTACTTGGCCGATCGCATAGCCTGAAACTCCAGCCACACTTGCCTGGGTCATCGCTACAGAGAGATAGGGCGCGATCGCCATTCCCCCTGTCATGGGAACCGTTAAACCGAGTAAACCTTTCAGAGAACTTAAACCCAAGGTTGCCAAAAATTCACTTGCACTAATTCCTCCCATACTAACTCCAATCTTTTGAAGTAGGGCGATCGCCGTTTGATGATTCATGGTAATACCATAGAGCCGAGACAGGGAAATAATCATGGCCACATCAATTCCGGCTCCCGTTAACAAATCCAAAACTGTAACCGGATTTAAGGCGATCGCCGCCGCTTTGAGCATCACTGCTTTATGGATAAGTGCATTAGCTAAAGTATCACGTAGCTCCATTTTTCGATCTATTAATTTTTCCTGCACTGTATCAGCACAGAGTAAGGTATTTAAAGCAACTAAAGATTTTCCTTCCCGTTGTAGAATTTCGATGATTTTTAACCGTAATTCTGTGATTTGTGGCATACCTCGATATTGTTTGCGTTGATAATTACCTAAGGAGTCTTTGTATAATTCGCTTACTAAAGGATTCGCTGAAACCATGACGATTTCTTCAGGCGATAATAATTCTTTCACTCGTTCATCGCGAATTTTATGGTAAATGGCCAGGCGATCAACTTCAGGATATTGATCAATTTTATTAAACACTAGAATCATTGGTTTGCCCACTTCCCGTAATTGAGCCAGAGCTTGATATTCAACCTTACTCATATCGCCAGCAATGATAAAGAGAATCAAATCGGTTTTTTGAGCAATTTCCTTAGCGAGAATTTCACGACTTTCTCCTTTAACTTCGTCAATGCCAGGAGTATCAATTAACTGAATTTTGGAATTTCCCCAACCCGATAGAGTAAAAGTTTGACCATAGGCTGAAGGATTATTTTGGTTGACTAGCCAATGAGTTGAATCAACCTTTTGGGTAACACCATGCAGGGGGCCAGCCTCAAAAAAAGGCTTTCCCAATAGAGCATTTAAAACCGATGATTTACCACGGCCCACTAGGCCAAAAGCGGCAATTTGAATCACCGATTGATCCAGTTTTTCTAGCATTGTACAAAGATAATCAATTTCTTGCTCTAAACCCATTTTTTCCTGAGCATTCAGATCGAGATCTGCCACTAAATTTTGTAGAGTATGATGGGCCTGTTGATAATTAAGTTCTTCTTGAATTGCTTCAAAACTTAGCAAGGCTTTTTCTAAGTCTTCTGGTTGCCAAGAATCTAAGGAATGCAGTTCAGTCATGGCATTAGGTTTAAAAACGAAAATCTATCATATTTTTTTGACATAGATTTTAATATCGCCAGCAATAAAACTTATGAATTGTCAATATACCAAGCCGCGATCGCCGCCTGATGAATGGTTTGCCAGGGCTGATGATGTTGACGGGCTAATTGAGCACAGTCTTCAAATTCAGGTTGAATATTGAGAAGATTGCCAGCCTGATCGTAGGCAACTTTGAGGGCAACGACACCATAGGGAGTCTGAATGGAGTGAAATTGTCGGTCTAAAATCGAGCGTGTTTGTTGAGAGAGTCGGATACCAAGGGTTGTAGTTTCTCGAAAAATTAGATTTTGGCAGGGAATCACTTTGTCGGGATGGCAAATGACCGTTAATAAAATGCCAGGACGGGACTTTTTCATCGCGATCGCCGTTGTAAAAACGTCCAATGCCCCCAATTCAAACAACTGGTTAAACAAATAACCGATCGCCTGGGGATTGAGATCATCACATTGAGTTTCCAACACCGCAATAGTTTCCTGTCTGCCTAAGGATACTTCTCGATTCTCAGGGAAAATTGCCTCCGATTCCCCTAACCAAAGTCGTAAAATATTAGGCGTTGAAAAATCTTTACTACCTGCTCCCAATCCCATTGTTTTTAACTGCATGGGAGGAATTGGCCCAAAAGATTCAGCCAACGTTACTAAAATAGCCGCTCCCGTTGGTGTAACTAGCTCCTGCTCTATGCCATTACTATAAATTGGAACGGGCCGTGTTTCCCACAGTTTTAAAACGGCTGGAACTGGAACAGGCAAACGACCATGGGCCGCCCAAACGGTTCCCCCTCCGGTGGGTAAAGCCGAGCTATAAATTTTGTCGAGGTTTAAATAGTCCAAACCCAAACAAGTCCCCACAATATCAACGATCGCATCTACGGCTCCCACTTCATGAAAATGTACTTTTTCTGGCGCGATGCCATGCACTTTGCCCTCAGCGATCGCCAACTGTTGAAAAATCTGCAAACTCCACTGCTTGGCCCGTTGGGGAATATCGGCCCCTTGAATTAAATCAATAATTTCAGGTAAGTGACGATGGTCGGCATGGTGATGGTATTCGGATTTCCCAGGCTCCTGCCGCAAATCAACATGAATTTGGGTTGCCGCTTGCCCTTGACGTTGTACTGTTTCAGCCCACAGATGATATTCATCCCCCAATCCTAATTTCTGCAATTGTTCTTCCAGATAGGCTAACGGCACACCGGCATGAACTAAGGCACCGAGGCACATATCCCCAGAAATACCTGTGGGGCAATCAAAATAAGCTATGCTAGTCATATTATGGTGACTTTTTACTCTCTCCATCATCAAACTCCCCAATCCCGTAGTGTCAGCAGCATTTGTGAGGCCCTACAGCGCGGGGCTGTCATGCTTTATCCCACTGATACGGTCTATGCCATTGGCTGTGACTTGAATAACAAGACCGCGATCGCCAAGGTACGACAATTGAAGCAGTTATCTAATGATAAACCCTTGACCTTCCTTTGTTCTTCCCTATCTAATATTTCTGAATACGCGATCGTCCAAGATCAAGCCTATCGCCTTATGCGACGGTTAATTCCGGGCCCCTATACCTTTTTACTGCCTGCGACCAAATTGGTTCCCAAGCTCGTGATGAGTCCGAAACGAAAAACCACCGGCATTCGCGTACCGGATAATCCCATTTGTCAGGCGATTTTAGAAAATTTGGGTAATCCGATTATTTCAACCTCGGCCCATCTGCCAAAACAAGACGAGCTGAGTAAATTAGAAAAAGCAGAATTATTTGATATTTTTGATAAGTTAGTGGACATTATTATTGATGATGATCAGGATACGGGCTATCAGGTTTCCAGCATTTTAGATCTAACCAATGATCAACCACAACTGGTTCGCAAAGGTTTAGGCGCAGAAGAACTTGATAATCTTTTGGTTTTTAGTTAATGCTCAAACTGAGTTTTAAAATCAATGTAAAGCTTTAGATAAATCTTGACAAATGCCCATTGAATCAGTATTTAGAATTTTCTAATTAACTAAAGATTTTTACAAAAATGTAATTCTCTTATACAATCTTAGGGACAACATCACCGTTAATTTAACTACTAACTAGTTGGTTATAATTAAGGGGGTATCTTATAAAATTTAAGACCTATCTACCTATCAAAAAAAGTTCAGATTTTTCAGATCAGTCATGAATGTCATTTCTACAAAAATTCCTGATGTTTTTATTATTGAACCTCGTGTTTTTGGCGATGAGCGGGGTTTCTTTTTTGAGAGTTATAGTGAAAAAGTTTTTGCTGAAAAAACAGGTATCTCTCCCCACTTTGTTCAAGACAATCATTCGTTGTCCCTAAAAAATGTTTTGCGTGGCTTACATTATCAGATCCAAAAGCCTCAAGGGAAGCTGGTACGGGTTATTGCCGGAGAAGTGCTAGATATTGCAGTGGATATTCGGCGCAGTTCTCCCACCTTTGGACAATGGGAAAGTTGTCTATTAAGTGGGGAGAATAAACGACAATTTTGGGTTCCTGAAGGTTTTGCTCACGGTTTTGTCGTTTTATCAGATCAGGCTGAATTTCTCTATAAAACCACTAATTACTATGCACCCCAATATGATCGCACTATTCTCTGGAACGATCCTGATTTAGGAATTGATTGGCAATTACAAGAAGAGCCTATCTTATCAGCGAAGGATCAAGCAGGTTGTTTTTTTAAGGAAGCTGAAATATTTGACTAAAAATCATCTTTCAGGCTCCCATCCCAGAATATTGCTTTAAGCCTTTATGCCATAGCCAACGATTAATCAAAAACACAATCAAGAGCCATCCTACTACTACCAATAGACTCTTGCCAAGATTAACGGGTAAACCGACGAGCATTGCGGCGGGGAAGTAAACACCATAGGGAAAGGGCGTTAATAGCACCCATTCTTTAACCCCAGGTGGAAAGGTTTCTAGGGGAGCAATCATACCCGACAAAAATATATAAAACAAAAACCAAAGGTCTTGAATCGCACTGGCCCGTTCTGTCCAAAAAGCAAACATGGCAAAGGTGTATTGAATCAGAAAATATAAACTAAAGGACAGCATGATTCCCAAAATTCCTAAAAATATTTGTCCAAAGCTAGGAATCCAAAAGGCTTGGGGATAGAGATTGAAGAAAAGTACGGTTAAAATAATAATTAGGGGGAAGCGGGTGACTTTTTCCGCTAAGTGACGACCGACATAATGCCAAACTGGATCCAGGGGTTGTAGGAGTTTAAAGGATAAGATACCTTGAAGTACTTCTTTTTCAAATTCCCAAATCACCCAAATATTGGTAAATTGTCTGACGATAAAAACAGCAAAAAAATAGCGAGCAAACTCGATACTGCTTAAGTTAAAGTTGCCACTATTGGCTGCCTGTATCCATACTCCCATTAAAATAATCGGTAAAGAGCCGGATAATATCCAGAAAAGAATTTCTGCCCGATATTCGAGCATTTGGGCATAGTAAACAACCAGAAGCGTGCTAATTTTGGAGAAAAACCATCGCATGGGATAAATAGGAAATTTGATTTCCGGTTAATTTGGCTAAGATTTTTCTGATTTTAACCTCTATCTTGACGATACCGATTATTGATCAATGTCTGATTTGTCCGATTCTCTGTTTCAGTCCTGGCGTTTAATTCCCTATTGGGATGGCCCTGGACACATGCAAATGGCCATGGATGATTGGTTACTCCAGCAATTTGTGCAAGGTCTGGGAAAACCCACTTTACGTTTCTATGGTTGGCAGCCAGCAGCTATTTCTTTAGGCTATTTTCAAAAATCCTATCCTGAGCATTGGCCAACTTTAACCTGGGAAGACCAATTCTTGTCAATAGTACGCCGTCCCAGTGGTGGTCGGGCCGTTCTTCATCAAGGTTCTTTAACCTATGCGATCATTTGCGATCAAGGTCAGGGCAAACGGTGGCAAGCTTATGAGCGTATTTGTCAATTTTTAATCGCAGGCTGGCAGCAGTTGGGGATTGCGCTACAATATGGTACAGCCCAACGTGGTTATATTCATAATGCCAGTTGTTTTAATACGGCAACGGCGGCGGATTTAGTGGCCCTAGATGGGAGTAAATTGATTGGGAGCGCCCAACGTCAATGCGGTCAGGCAATTTTACAACATGGCTCTATGGTTTTAAATAGCGATCGCCGTTTATTTGAACAAGTCTTTCAGCAGCCTGCACCCTGGCAAAAAACCTTAAGCGATCGCCTGGGTGAGATTGCGCTACCAGAAATTCTGGCCGTCCTAACAGAGAAAGCTCGCCAGTGTTTTGACATTAATCTTATTGCCCAACCGTTGACCCCAGAGGAATGGCAAAGTATTTATCAACATCAAAACTTTTTAGAACTTTCCAGAGTAAAGTCTCCCTAAAAAAGGTTAGAGAGACTTTTCTTTCGTAATCAGAATTTTAGTCGGAGCTTTCACCATTCTTGCGTGGTTGAATTACACCATAACCACCATGATTACGCATATAGATCACATTGATTTCGTCGGTTTCTTGGTTGCGAAACATATAAAAATCATGATCGACTAATTGTAGTTGATTTAAGGCCTCATCAATGGTCATCGGTGGCATCGAAAAATACTTCATACGTACCACTTCCGAAGGCAATTCAGGGGTGCGATCGCCGATCAAATCGGGGCTAACTGGTTTGTCCTCAACAATCTCGCTGGTTTTAATATGGCTTTGGCTTTTATCGACGAGACGCTCTTTGTATTTGCGAAGTTGACGAGAAATCTTGTCCGAAACTAAGTCAATACTGGCATACAAATTTTCGCTACCTTCCTGGGCCCGAATCACAGCCCCATTGGCATAGACCGTCACCTCTGCTTTATGCTTATCGGTAATTCGAGCATTACGAGCCACCGATAAATGAACATCTACTTTAGTCGTAATTCCCTGGAAATGCTTGACAGCCTTTTCTAGCTTTTCTTCAACGTAATCATGAATTGCATCGGTAACAGTAATATTATTGCCTTGAATTAACAGTTTCATACTGAATTCTCCCTGCTCAGTAAATGTAAAGACTGGATAATGTAAAAGAGAAAGAAAGGTCTCAGGTTTGATACCTTGAGGTTAATCCCCCCAAGATAGTTGAAATTGCTCTCTTTTTTGTAAGAAAATCACGAATACAAATCAATGTATTCTACACTAAATAATTAGGGGGTGTCATATTAACGGATGACCTCTTGTAAAGCGAACTAGCATCACTCGTGGGGTGGAAAAACGAAAAAAGGCAATTGTCATGTTGTCACAGGAATACGAACTAGCAAAAGGTGTTGCGAACGTGAGGTGTTCCTCGGTGCAGCTTTTTCCCTCAACTTCTATTTAATGGTGTTTTGCTACTTTTAGATTAGCACTATGTATTTCTCAAAACATGATCCTAGCGATCATTTTGATTTTCCTTTGCATCTCTTCACATATCTTAAGATAGAATTAAGGCAATGTTATGCTATATGAGTCTGTCCCTTCCCGCAGAAATTGTCGTGTAGAGTGGCTTGGCCAAGTTCCCTATGCGATCGCCTGGCATTATCAGCAATCTTTGGTGCAAGCAAGATTAAAGGATTCCACCCTAGAAGATAAATTGTTGCTACTGGAACATCCGTCCGTTTATACCCTAGGAACAGGGGCCAAAACTGAATTTTTGAAATTTGATCCCCAAACCACTGATTACGAATTACATCGCATTGAAAGGGGAGGGGAAGTGACCTATCACTGTCTGGGGCAATTGGTGGGTTATCCGATTCTCAACCTGCGCTATTATCAAACCGATCTGCACTGGTATCTTCGGCAATTGGAATGGGTCTTGATCAAAGTACTAGAAAAATACGGGTTGAAAGCAGAGCGATTAGAGGGTTTGACAGGGGTTTGGGTTGAGGGTTACAAAGTCGCGGCGATCGGTATTAAGGTCAGTCGTTGGATTACCATGCACGGTTTTTCTCTCAATATTGATCCCGATCTAACCGGATTTCAACGCATTGTTCCCTGTGGTATTGCCGACAAGCCCGTTGGTTCTTTAAGCCAATTTTTATCCAATGTGACCTTGGCCCAGGTGCGGCAGGATTTAACGCAAACGTTCGCCCAGGTTTTTCAGGTAAACCTTCTGATTGAAGAAAAATTACTACAATAGAGGCGTGCGTTTCACGCGAGCAGGATAATTATGGAAGCACTATTCGGGCCATTGATTATTTTTTTTCTAGCAGTACTCATGAAAGGGGTCAAAGTAGATCGGGAATACGAAAGAGGTGTTATTTTTCGGCTAGGGCGTTTGAACAGTATTAAGGGGCCAGGAATGTATTGGATTATGCCAGTGGTCGATCAAAAAATGAAGGTGGATATTCGCACTAAAACAGTGGATATTGCGCCCCAGGAAACAGTCACTGCCGACAGTGTGACTATCAAAGTGAATGCCGTTCTCTATTACCGTATTCTAGATGCCGCTAAAGCCATTAATCGGGTAGAGGACTATCGTTCGGCTGTCTATCAAACCGCGATGACGACTTTACGTAATGTGGTGGGCCAAAATGGCTTAGATGATGTCCTCCAAAACCGCGACAAAATTAATATTACCGTTCAACAAATCGTCGATGAAATTACCGAACCTTGGGGCATTGAAATTGAGCGAGTTGAGATGAAGGATGTGGAAATTCCCACCTCTATGCAACGGGCAATGGCTAAGGAAGCGGAAGCTGTGCGAGAAAAACGGGCCAGAATTATTAAAGCCTCTGCCGAACAGGAAGCTTCCATTAAATTAGCTGAAGCGGCTCTCAAAATTGCCGAAAATCCGGCTGCGTTGGAACTACGACGCTTACAAATGCTAACGGAAATTGGCGTGGAAAATAATACTTCTACGATTGTGATGATTCCATCGGATATTATTACCTCTCTTGCCTCTTCTAAAATTATCGATTCAAAAGTGCGCCTTACTGAATAATTCTACGCTGAACAATAATCGCGATCGCCTAAGTGAGCTTAATTAAGTTTTGAGATGAAGGTTTGGGAGAGAGCATAATTGCTGATCAGATCTCCCCAGCTAAACTGAATTAAACAGAACTTGAGCAAGGGAGATCAACTGATTAAGACGGCAAAACGGAATATAAGAACGGATTAAGGATTGAGAAAATTATTGACGGGCAAAATCACTGTTTTTACGAAAATTTTTTACGAAAATTTCCACCACCTTCACCACCACGATCATTCTCACGAGGCTTGGCTTTATTCACTTTTAGATTCCGTCCCATCCACTGAGCACCATCTAAGGTTTCAATCGCCGCATTTTCTTGTTCATCGGTGGCCATCTCCACAAAACCGAAACCCCGCATTTTTCCAGTTTCTCGATCCGTCGGTAGATAGACCCGTTTTACCGTACCATACTCAGCAAAAACCTCTTTAAGATCATCCTGAGTAACTTCATAAAATAAATTACCAACATAAATTGCCATGAAATGTCTCCAAAATTTAAGGTTGAGAGAAAATTTCGGAAACACGCCAGCCAATACATTCAGGGAAGGGCCTGTCCATATTTAAAACCAATGCTGAAACCGAACTGAACTCGTAATACTACATTTTTGATTTTATCATATCCAGAAAAAATCACACCTCCTTCTAGAGATGGTTTCCGCCGCTCTCTCTTCAGAATGTAGCTTGCAATACAAAACTCTTGCAAATTCAGAAACTCATCACTAGGAGAAGTTGGTTATACTGCTACCAGTCAAGCCGTCTGGCACTTCTCACGCTACTATTCTTGACAATAGATATATTCACCAGGCTCTAGATATTTTCTGATATTCTTAAAAGTCTCTAACATTTTAGTCGGCATAATCTGACCGTTAATCCGATCAAAAAACGCTCTTTTTTGGTCATTAGCACTGTTTAATTGCTCAATAAATTGGAAAAAATGACAATGACAACCATCTTTCACTTGGCTATTCCCGTTAACGATATTGCCTTAACCAAAGAATTTTATTGCGGAAAATTAGGCTGTCTGGCGGGCCGAGAAACCGCGATCGCCGTTATTCTGAATTTCTATGGTCATCAAGTGGTTGCCCACCATACGGAGGAATTGCTGACTCGTCCTAAAAGTATTTATCCGCGCCATTTTGGTCTTATTTTTCCCACCCAATCGGCCTGGCAAGACCTGATAGACAGGATTGAAAGCCAAGACATCCCGTTTCATATTCCCCCCAAATGGCGTTTCACCGGCGAAATCACAGTACATAGCACTTTCTTTATAGAAGATCCCTTTTATAATTTGTTGGAATTTAAGTTTTATCGCCATTTTGAAGCGATCTTTGCTGCCAATGAATTTAGAGCGATCGGCGATCGCCCCAGAGGATAAATATATAGGCAAAATACAGAGAAATGAATCCCCACAGTCAAAACTAGGGAAAGATACTCTGTAAATGTTCTTACCAATTTAACGGGTCTGACGGGGCTCGAACCCGCAACTTCCGCCGTGACAGGGCGGTGCTCTAACCAATTGAACTACAGACCCAAATTTTTCAGACTTTTATAAGTCTAACGAAGACAATAGAATTTGTCAATCCCTTCAAGGAAAAAAGTTTTGCTATTGTCCCCGTATAAAATTAGCTCTCACTACCTTTCAAGGCGAGAGATTCATCCTGATTGCCTGCATGAACTGTTTTCACCCACTTGAGGCGTTTAGGTCGAATGGCCATACGAGCAGTTACACAGGGCATAATGACTAGCCAGTGCAGCATATAGATAGTGCCGAAAATAGTTTGTCCCAGTCGAGAGATAAGAGAAGGACGGGGTTGTGATGATTGAAGCCCTAGACGGTTTAAGCCCTGATACATTCCCCAGCCAGAGAGAGAGATGACTACGTAGGTGAGGGGGGTGAGCAGGGGTAAATGGTGACGAGTTAGGGCCATTAAAAAATCTGGAATTGCCGCCGTTGGCAGTAAATACTGCATCAGCATAAAGGAAAAGAGATCGAGCTTTTTCTGCCAGCCCATCGGTTGTCCCATAATCCAACGCCAATAATCTAAATATCGTTGATAACCGCCTTCTGCCCAGCGATTTCGTTGATGCCAAAGGGCGATCGCTGTTGTTACGCCTTCTTCCTGTACTGGTGGGTTAACGAGTACGGCAATTTTCCAATCATCTAAATGGAGCCGAATCGTGAGATCGAGATCATCAGTAATAGTTTGTTCATTCCAGCCGCCACAACTGGCCAATGCTTGACGAGAAACAAATTGACCATTCCCCCGTAACTCTCCCATTCCCCCTGTCACAATGCGCTGTTGCTGAAAATAGATATCTAGGGCCATTTCTGCTGTCTGTCCCCTTGTCCAAAAATTATCATCACTATTGGCGATCGCTTTTCTGACCTGTACCGCACCCACTTTTTCCTGGTCAAAGTAGGGAACCACCTGACGAAGCAGATCCGCCGGAATCTGAGCATCCGCATCAAACACGCCAATAATATCGCCTCGACTTAAGGGTAAAACCTCGTTTAGAGCACCTGACTTGCCACCACCAGCCCCCGCCGGACGATGAATCACCTGTAAATGAGCATATTGATTAACTAATTCATCTAAAATTTGAGGCGTTTTGTCCGTACTATGATCGTCAATAATCCAAACTTCGTATTTCTCAGCGGGATAGTCTAAATGGCAAAGTTGGTCAACCAAATTGCGAATCACGGACTCTTCATTTTTAGCCGCAACCAAAAGCGAGACTGATCGCGCCTGGCTTAAATTGTTCTCTGTTAACTGGGGAGGCACTGGATCGGGCTTGGCCAAAATTAACCGTAGAGCTTGAAGAAATAATAGGGCTGTTAGGATCAAAACCAAGATTGCGCCCCAGGAAACTGAGTGTAAGGTAATCACCAAGCCCCAAATGGCCATCAAGACAAAGGCTGCTTTTTTACGACGACCTTCCAAACCTTGAAAGAAATCACTGCGAAATTCTTCCTCTTCCATTTCAGGATCCGTCCAGTCTGAAAATAAAGAGGTTAAAGGATCTAGCGGTGCGTCTGGTTCGTTTTCTGGCCAACGGTTTTGGGACATAGGATTTTTAAAGGAGGGGGGTTAAAAAGATTAGACTAGGCTAATTCAGCAAACATCGGTGACAATGGATACATTTTAGCCATATTTGTTAATTTTTTTAACAAAATATAGACTAATATTGCTTTTCTGAGGCTAGTAAGATTTTAGCCTAATCCTCTATACTGCAAGGTAATTTAGTTATCTCGGCAATAATCGCAGGATGTTGGTTGGGCAAAAAGTCAACCGTCTCAACTTAAATGGCCCTTCCCCATGACCCCATCTCTTGTCGCCTATCCCTAACAGAAGCTCGATCAAAATTAGTTTTACAAATACAAATCTTTAATTTTTATTTATGATTCATGAGTTCTCATTAACTTTCCTCGGTAATATCACTATGCCTTTGGTGGTATCTCTTAGCTCGATCCTTTGGGTTGAGATCATCCGTGATAGTTACCATGCTCTAGCCCATTTTTGGCAACCCTTATATCGACTTCATTCCTGGCATCATCGCGTTTTTCGTCCGGATCTTTCCGTCATGAGCGAGGAGATTTATCGTAAAGCCCATTGGTATAACGATGTGCCAGAAGCCTTAGTAATGATGGCTTTTAGTCTATTACCTGGGTTATTGCTACTGATTTGGAATCTTCCTCAAAGTTGGATTTGGGCGACGGGAATGGGTTCGCTTTATACGCTTACTTTTTTAGCTACTGCGATCGCCAGGGGGGCAGGAGTTCCTCAAATGGATGAATTGACAGATTTAACCCACCGCCCTGGCCCCTTTACTGAAACCCCGAACCCTTGGCGCGTCAATCGTACCTATCATTGGCGACACCATTTTGACGATCAAAAAGCGTATTATTGTGGCACATTAACGTTGGTGGATAAAATTTTGGGAACGGCCTTGTCTTTGAAAGGAAAAACGATCGCTGTCACCGGTGCATCGGGCAGTTTAGGTCTAGCTTTGTTAAAAGAATTACAGTTAAAAGGAGCCAAAGTCATTGCTCTGACTTCTCAAGAGCGTTCCTTAATGCTCAATATGAAGGGGGAAAATGTGCCGATCAAAACCCTAACATGGAAAGTCGGAGAGGAAGACGCTTTAACGGAAGCCCTAGAAAAAATTGATATTTTAATTATTAATCATGGGGTTAACGTTCATCAGCAACGCTCGGCAGCGGCCATTCGTGAAGCCTATGAGGTGAATACTTTCTCAGTGTTACGATTGATGGAATTATTTTTAAAGACGGTTCGTACTAATCAACAGATTGCCACCAAGGAAGTTTGGATTAATACCTCAGAAGCGGAAGTGAATCCTGCTTTTAGCCCTCTCTACGAGTTAAGTAAACGGGCGATCGGGGAACTGATTACTCTGCGTCGTTTAGATTCTCCCTGTGTGATTCGTAAATTAATTCTTGGACCCTTTAAAAGTAATCTCAATCCAGTGGGAATTTTATCGGCAGATTGGGTAGCCAAACAGGTTGTTAAGGCCGCACAACGGGATAGTCGCAATATCATCGTGACGATTAATCCGATAACGTTTATTGCCTTCCCGATTAAAGAGTTTTTTGTCTCTTGGTATTTCCGGTTATTTACGAAAGCAAGTTAAGATTTTTAGCCATTATGAAAGTCAAACGCCTAGAGTTAAAAGGTTTTCGGGGATTTGATGAAATCGTCTTAGATTTTGATACGAGTCCCCAAAGACCGACGGTTTTTATTGGGGTTAATGGTGTTGGTAAATCGAGTATTTTAGATGCCTTAGCTATTCTTTTATCTTGGTTAACTAAAAGAATTGTAAGAATTGAAATTGAAACTGAATCAGATTTAGGAATAGGAAACTTATTTTCTCTAAATGATTGTAAATCCAAAAATATTCATAACAAAAATGTTTTTGGAAGAGTCATGATCAATTATCAATCTGAAAAAATCACATGGGCTATATCACAAGATTTTTGGGGAGATGAATCTTCTCCTATAAGCTGGAGTGAATTTGATCATAACGAGCTAGGTGAATCATTTGATTTAATAACTAAAATCTATAATCAATTAAAAGAAAATATTCATACAAATTTACCAGTTATTGTTTATTATCCAGTTACTCGCTCAATTGTCAGTATTCCTTTGGAAACCCAGGATATAACTTCTGCCAAACCAATTGATTCTTATAAAAACACTCTTGGTGAAGGAGGCATCGATTTTAAAAGCTTTTTTCAATGGTTTAGGAATACTGAGGATTTAGAAAACGAAAAAAGACGAGATAATTTTGAGTATGAAGACAAAAAATTAAAAGCTATTAAAAACTCTATTTATTCTTTAATTCCTGAATTTTCTAACTTACGAGTAAGGCGATCTCCTCTACGAATGACGGTTGATAAAAAGATTGGTGATAAAGTCGAAGAATTAACCATTAATCAACTTTCTGATGGAGAAAAATGTCTATTAGCAATGGTCGGTGATATTGCTCATCGGTTGGCGATCGCAAATCCCAGTTTAGACGATCCCCTACAAGGCGAAGGAATTGTATTAATCGATGAAATAGAACTCCATTTACATCCCCAATGGCAACGCAAAATTATTCCTCGCTTAACTGAAACCTTTCCCAATTGCCAATTTATTGTAACAACCCATTCTCCCCAGGTTCTTAGTCATGTTTATTCTGAAAATATTTATATTTTGCAATCAACTCCTAATGGAATTATTGCTAGTCAGCCTGAAAGTTCCTACGGTAGAGATAGCAATCAAATTCTAGAAAATGTTATGGATGTTTCCGCCTATCCTGAAGAAATTGAGAAAGAACTTCTAAAGCTTTTTAGACTTATTGATCGAAATGATTTAGAGGGAGCAAAAAAACTGCTAAAAGACATCAGTACGACAATGGAAAATCGTCTTGATGATCCCCAATTAATCAAAGCTGGAGTTGTGATTAAACGGAAGGAGATTTTAGGCAAATGAGGTATATTCAAAAGCAAGAAGCTCCCCCAGAATTTACTCAATGGAAGGAACAAAATCCACTTGCTGATTATGAGAGATTAGGCAAAAAAGCATCTAATAAAATCAAAAAAATTGTTCATCAATCATTATTAACTGAACAAGGCTATATTTGTTGTTATTGCCAAAGACGAATTGATCTTAATAATAGCCATATTGAACACCTTAAACCTAAAGATGAAAATCTTTATCCTGAACTTGCTCTAGATTACAATAATCTCCTAGCATCATGTCAAAAAATGAATAAAAAAGGAGAACCTAGACATTGTGGTTCTCTTAAAGATAATTGGTACGATGAAAAATTAATGGTTTCTCCTCTAGAAGAGAATTGTGCTGAGTATTTTAGTTATACAGTACTTGGAGAAATTTTACCTAGTGAAAATAAGAAGAAAAATGAATCTGCTAAAACTACTATTGAGAAATTAGGTCTAGACATTCGTAAATTAAGAAGTGAAAGACGAGCGGCGATTGAAGAGTTTTTTACAGGAATAGAATTAAGCAGAGAAGATATTGAAATATATATTAGAGAATTTGATAAAGTTAACGATGAAGGGCAATATGATCAATTTTGTAATGTATTAATTTACGTTTTAAAGAAATACTTTTGACTATTATAAAAAATGTCTGATTATAGAGGTCAACAACTCTTAATCTCTCCATTTCTAAGCGACAAACAAGAGCGATCGCGCTAGAATAGGAAATAAGAATTGAAGGCGA
This sequence comes from Snowella sp., assembly GCA_035285405.1. Classification (GTDB taxonomy): domain Bacteria; phylum Cyanobacteriota; class Cyanobacteriia; order Cyanobacteriales; family Microcystaceae; genus Woronichinia. Next base: position 31,600 of record JAYKJI010000462.1, read on the forward strand.
TCGCCATGCTCAAAGCCATCTTGCCCCTTAGTAGCCTCTGCGCTATCACCATAACCTTATCCTTAGGACTTCCCAGTCTGGCCCAATTCTCCACCGTCGTTGGCAACAGTACCCCTGGCATCAACCGTAGTCTGACGATTCCCCAGCCAGGAAGATTCGACGGCAACGGTAACTATATTCAGACCCAGCCCTATAATCGGCAGTACATTGATCCCAGTTTATCCCGCCCAGTCATTATTAATAATGGCGGTGTCAATTGTAACTATTGCCAAACGAGTCGCCCTCACAACGGTTACTATCCTAATAACTATGGCGGTGGCTACAATAACCGCAACTATAACTATGGTTATGGTAACTATCGCGGCGGCCAAGGTTATCTCTACGGATATTAACCTAGATTATCCGTTGCTTCGCCATCTTTACATCTCTTAATCTTTGTTAACTGATTGAGACAGAAAGATAAGTTTTTTAATCTTTATTTAAAGGTTTATCTCTTTTTGAGCCGAGATGAGAGAGAACCTTTAGGATGAGATATGAGAATGTCTTCTATATCTATTGCCAATAAAATTCTGGTGCGAAAATTAGTCCAAAGCCAGACGGCTCAACGAGATTAGCAAGCTTATCAAAAAAAATAAGACCGCAAACAGTCTGTGAGGATCTCATCCAGCCATAAAAGAGAAGAATACTTGTTTTGTTTCACCAAAAATTCAATAGATAGAGGGTTGTTATGGTTAGCTTAGTTACAAAAACGGATATCAACTTACAGTCACTAGAACAATTAGCCATTCATAAAACGGTTCAAGTTCAGTCCTATGGGGTTTTAGTTGTTCTCTCGGAACCTGATCTGATCATTCAGCAGATCAGCAACAATACGAATTATTGGTTTGGTATTCCGGCAGCTAACTTGATTGGTGCTCCCTTAGAGGAGCTCTTTGATAGTTTCCAACTGGAGCCATTGAAAATGGGACTAACTCAGGAAAATTGGGATTTTGTCAATCCCACCAAACTTTGGGCTAGAACCAATGGAGATAACTATGTCGTTTTTGATGGTGTTTTTCATCGCAATCAAGATGGACTATTGATACTAGAGTTAGAGCCAACCGATTCTCTTGAAAATATTTCCTTTTTAAGTTTTTATCACCTGGCTAAATCTTCTATTACTGAGCTACAAGGTCATGCTAGTCTTCAGGAGTTCTGCCAGTTAATTGTCAAGGAGGTTCGCAAACTAACTGGTTTTGATCGGGTTATGTTGTATCGCTTTGATCAATACAATCATGGGGATGTGATCGCGGAAGATAAGCTGCCTGAGTTGGAACCCTACTTAGGACTGCACTACCCTGAATCAGATATTCCTGCGCCAGCCCGTCGCTTGTTTATTCGTCAGCCCATTCGTTTAATTCCCAATGCAGCAGATAAGCCAGTGGAATTGTATCCGGCTCTCAACCCAGCGACCGAACAACCAGTTGATCTAACCTGTTCTATCCTCAGAAGTGCTTCGCCTTGTCATCTGGAATATCTACATAACATGGGGGTCGGGGCCTCGTTAACCATTTCTCTGATCAAAGATGGGGCTTTATGGGGCTTGATTGCTTGCCACCATTGCACACCAAAAATTGTTTCCTATGAGGTTCGTAAAGCCTGTGAATTTTTAGGACGGGTGGTGTTTGCCGATATTACGGCCAAGGAAGATACGGAAGACTATGACTATCGCATGACCCTAACGGATATTCAAAACCGGCTCGTGGAGAGTATGTCGATCGCGCCTAGTTTTGTTGAGGGTTTAGTGGCCGATGCTCCCCATTTGATGGCATTAACCAATGCGACAGGAGCGGCTATTTCCTACGGCGATCGCTTAATTTTGTTGGGTCAAACTCCTAAGGAACAGGATGTTAAATATCTGTTGCAATGGCTCAAGACCAATAACCAGTCAGAAGTCTTTGCCACCCAATCCCTCTCCAGTCTCTATGCCGATGCCTCAAATTTTAAAGAAGTGGCTAGTGGACTTTTAGCGATTCCCATTGCCCAACGAAATTATTTGCTTTGGTTCCGCCCTGAGATCTTGCAAACCGTTAACTGGGGGGGAGATCCTCATCAATCCTACGAAACCAAACATATTGACGGGAAACTGCATCTATCTCCCCGCAAATCCTTTGAAAGCTGGAAAGAGACCGTTCGTCTCAATTCTCTTCCCTGGAAATCGGTTGAGATCCGTGCTGCTTTAGAACTCAAAAAGACCATCGTTAATATTATCCTGCGACAAGCGGATGAATTAGCGGAATTAGCACGGGATTTAGAACGTTCCAACGCTGATTTGAAAAAGTTTGCCTATGTGGCCTCCCATGATTTACAAGAACCCCTTAATCAAGTGGCCAACTATGTCCAACTTCTAGAAATGCGTTACATTGACAACCTCGATGAAGATGCGAAGGAATTTATTACCTTTGCGGTGGATGGTGTCTCGCTGATGCAAACCCTGATCGATGACGTACTAACCTATTCCAAGGTTGATGTACAAGCGGCGGAAATGTCCTTAACCAATGCCGAAAATGCCCTAGAACGAGCTTTAGTTAATCTGCGGCGACGAGTCACGGAAACCCAGGCTGATATTACTTGGGAACCCTTGCCCACTGTTATGGCAGACAGTACTCAGTTAATGCAGGTTTTCCAAAATCTGATTGGCAATGCGATTAAATTCCGAGGTCAACAACCACCTAAAATTCAGATCGCAGCCAAACGTTTAGAAGATGCCTGGCTATTTTCAGTCAAGGACAATGGCATTGGTATCGATCCCCAATTTTCCGAACGCATTTTTGTGATTTTCCAACGGCTCCATACCCGCGATGAATATACTGGCACTGGTATGGGATTGGCGATTTGTAAAAAAATCATTGATGGTCATCGTGGACAAATTTGGGTAGAATCTCAACTTGGACAAGGAGCAACCTTTTTCTTTACTCTTCCCTTAGGAGACTATAAGCGTGAACGGCAGTGGTCTTGAGCCAGAAAAAGTTATTTTGCTAGTAGAAGATAGCAAAGCCGATATTCGACTGATTCAGGAGGTGTTAAAAACCAGTGCGATCGCCCATCAACTGATTGTTGTTAGGGATGGGTTGGCCGCGATGGATTATCTCAAACAAAAGGGGGAATACGAGGGACAACCTCGCCCCCATCTGATCCTGCTGGACTTAAACCTTCCTAAAAAAGACGGTAGGGAGGTTCTAGCAGAAATCAAGGTTGATCCGACCTTAAAGCGGATTCCGGTTGTGGTTTTAACCACTTCTCAAAATGAGGAAGATATTACCACTAGCTATGAATTACACGTCAACTGCTATTTAACCAAATCTCGAAACTTACAAGACTACTTCAAAATTGTGCAAAAAATCGAATCTTTTTGGTTAGAATCGGTAAAATTACCCATGCTATAATCAAAGCATTCGCACAGAAAAAAGGCATCTTCTGACGTTATTTCTGTTAGTTCAACTTCTCTCCTGACCGTCTTCTATTTTTGATAAACTTCTCAATTGAGAGAAACTTTTCTCGGTTAGGCTAGAGGTCTATTCAGCGACTATCATTGCGATGCCTTTGCTTATTATTAACAATTATCTATTTAATGATTGATCGGAGTGCGCTTAACACTAACGAATCGTTTAGTAATAAACAACAATCCATAAACAATAACGAGGTAAACGGTAGCCAGCAACAGAATTTTAATCGGCATGATTCCCCCTAATCTTCCCGATGTTGAATGGTTTACGGACGATAACTCATTGAAATGCTGACAAGCACTAACCGAAACAGACGCTAGACGCGCTGCCCCCTAATTTTGCCAACTCTTACCGTTCAGAGAAAAGACAATTGCCTGAGATTGTTTAGATTGCGATCCTAGAAAGTCATTATTTCTGACTAAGCGGGATTACCGCCAGCTGAGAAATAGCACCGTTTCTAGACAAGATAGAGAAGACTCCACCCAGAATGCCAATCGGCCCGATACAGAAGCACAATTTTTCCTTAGCGGTAGCTAAAGCGAACAAATATTAGTATTCTGAGACAATTTCAAAGACTTCAAATCCTTACCTATAGGGTAACACAGGATATCTACACCTTGGCTATTTTTCTTTACCATTCAAGCTCAGGTTCAAGGGATTTTGGTGCTCAGGGACAAAACAATAGTTCTAAAGAGAGGACGGGGTTGAATTAAGCGGTTTTCAATCCTACCATTGGCGACTAAGATTGGTTATTTGAGTCTTTGTTTTGCTGAATTAGTCGTTAACTTTCATTTTATGTTAGAAATTACCACCCAATCTATTACTATTGCCAATGGAGATTTGGCGATCGCGGCCCATTTAGCGATTCCAGTTGAGCCAGGAACCTATCCGGCCATTATTGTTATTCAAGAAATTTTCGGGGTCAATGCTCATATTCGCGATGTAACTGAACGAATTGCCAAACAAGGCTATGTGGCGATCGCTCTGGCCATATATCAACGTCAAGCCCCTGGCTTTGAAACAGGCTACACAATGGCGGGCATTGAAGAGGGAAAACGTTATAAGGCCGAAACCAAAACCGAGGAATTACTCAGCGATTTGCAAGCGACGATTAACTATCTCTATTGTTTGCCCCAGGTAAAACCGAGTGGGGTTGGCACCATTGGTTTTTGTTTTGGTGGTTTGGTCGTTTATTTAGGTGCAACCTTGCCAGCCGTGAAAGCAACAGCCTCTTTTTACGGAGCTGGTATTGTTACAGGTCGTCCAGGGAGTTCTCAACCGGCCTTGGATTGCACTGCTGATATCAAAGGAACACTCTATGCCTTTTTTGGAGAAGAAGATCTCAGTATTCCTTTAAGCGAAGTGGATCAAATTGAAGAGGCTTTAACCAATCATCAAATTCCCCATCATGTTTTTCGTTATGCGGGGGCCGATCATGGTTTTTTCTGCGATCAACGAGCTTCCTATGATCCCGCCTCGGCTCAGGATGCTTGGGAAAAAGTACTAGAGCTTTATCAATCCATCTTGTAGTTAAAGCGTATTAGCCCAGGGCGGCTATTAAACCGATGGGATAAACAAGTTTTGGTGTTTTACAGGCGATCATTTCTTGGGGAACTTTTCAGAACGTAATTCTCTCCATGAAGCCACAAAAATGAGACACAATCGGGTTATTATTGCCATGCCCGATGAGCTTTTTCTCGATTCCCTGTAAAATATTTTCTCTCTATGACCCTTTCTCAAATCCTTGTTATTAAAATTGGCACTTCCAGTTTAGCCCAGGGAGAAACGGGCCAATTAGCTCTCTCCACGATCGCGGCTTTAGTGGAAACCCTTTGTCAATTGAGAAAAGCGGGTTATAACATCGTCTTAGTTTCTTCCGGTGCGGTGGGAGTCGGTTGTCTGCGGTTAGAAATGAGCGAACGTCCTAAAAAGATGGCCACTAAACAGGCGATCGCGGCGGTGGGTCAGGGGCGTTTGATCCGAATTTATGACGATTTATTTAGCAATTTAGGCCAGGTCATTGCCCAGGTTTTATTAACACGACGAGAACTGATTGATCGCAATTGTTATGTCAATGCTTACAACACTTTTCAAGCTCTTTTTGAATTAGGCGTAATTCCCATTGTCAATGAAAATGATACGGTGGCGATCGAGGAATTAAAATTTGGTGACAATGACACCCTTTCGGCCCTGGTAGCCAGTTTAGTCGAAGCTGATTGGTTATTTATCTTAACGGATGTGGATCAACTTTACTCTACTGATCCGCGTTTGGATAGTCAGGCCCAACCGATTAGTTTTGTCTCCGCCAGTGAATTGGCCCAATTACAGGTGAATGCCGGTAGCCCAGGGTCTCAGTGGGGAACAGGCGGCATGATGACGAAAATTACGGCAGCTCGAATTGCCACTGGTTCAGGGGTTAGAACGGTGATTACTCACGGTCGTCAACCTCAGAAGATTAGTAACATTTTGGCAGGAGAGGCGATCGGCACTCAATTTGAACCCCAAACTCGCACAGAAAATGCTCGCAAACGCTGGATTGCTTTTGGGTTGTTGCCGATGGGTAAGCTTTATATCGATGCAGGGGCAGTGAAGGCTCTTTGTGAAAGTCGTAAATCTCTCCTCGCCGCCGGCATTACCCAAGTAGAAGGAGAATTTATGGCAGATGATGCGATACAAATCTGCAATCTGGAAGGCAAAGAAATTGCCAGGGGTTTAGCTAATTATAGTCGTCAGGAAATCGAAAAAATTAAGGGCCATCATTCTGCAGAAATTGCAGCTATTTTAGGTTATGCTGGGCCAGAAACGATTGTTCATCGTGACAATTTAGTACTTCAAGATTAGGAATAAACCTATCCACTTTGAGAAGTTACATTTTTCGCCCATTGACCTCAACCTGGGCTGCCATGTACACACATCTACCCGTTAACCTCGTTTTGCCCCCCCAGCCCCCCAACTTTGGGGGGAGATCGATCTCTTTCGCGGTTTAAAGTCCCCCAGCATTGGGGGATTTAGGGGGCTACATAAGATTAAGCAGAAAGTCAAACACTTATATTAACACGGTAACAACTTTAAGTGGAAAAGATTATAAACTAGACTATGTTTTCATTTAAACTCAGACAAAGTTTACTATTAAAATGCTTGCCTAATTTAATGCTAATAGTAATCACTTGCTGCTCTAATAATTGCTCTTGTGCTAAAGCTTTACCCGTACCTGCGTTAACATTATAGGCCGGAAAAAAAGCACCACTAAGACTCAATCGTAGGCGATCACCTTTGGGAATTTTAATACAAGTTGCCTGAAGAGAGAGATTGACAACTGCTTGAGACTGATTAAGGCGACAATAGCCCTGACTAACATGATAAACCTTGTCATTGGCCGTCATTCTAGACAAAATGGCACAGAGATCAAAACTTTCGCTATCTGCTTGGGCTTGAATTTCGACCATCGGAGAACCTAACAGGTGTAAATCTGCCGTTAGTGGCTCTGATGTATAGGTGACAATATCAGTGCGACAATCTAACAGCGATCGCTCAAAAACGCCTGCTGGAAAACTGGCATGACCACCTAAAGAAGGTACGGGTCGCCAGGGATCATGGACAAAATCATCGGTTACAGGGGTTTCAACATCAGGGAGAGCCGTGACTAATTTTCCCGCCTGATTGTTGATAGCAGCTAATCCATTACTATGCAAATAATAAGTCTGTTGTTTACCTGAAGCAAAATTCTCGTAATATTGCCATTTATTACTACCCATTTCAAATAATTTAACGGGAAGATTAGCCATCAAAGCTGAATTTTTCTGTTTGAGGAAATAGTCAAACCAAGCAATTTGCATCTGATCAATAAAACTATTAGCAGCTTCGCCATAATTCATTTCACCGAGATGCTGGCCCCAGGGTAAATGGCCCCAAGAGCCAACCACTAAATGTTGCGGCGATCGACAACGGTCTTGTAATGTTTGATAAAGACGAAGATTGCCCCGTAAGTGAGGATCGAACCAACCACCAATATGGAGCATTGGCAAATCAATAGTAGTTAGTAAATTTTGGGGAGATAACTTGTGCCAATAGGGATCAAATTGAGGACGATTTAGCCAGTCGTGATAAAAAGATTCGGGAGCTAGTTCTTGCAAAATCCGAGGATTAGCAGGAATATTATCAGTTAAGGGTAAGTGACGAGAGGCATGATAAAGTTTTTGAAAAGCATCATTATCTCCTCTTAATTTAGCTGTTTCTGCGGCTAATTGTATTGCCCAAGCCATATTTAACTGTAAACAAAAGGCGTTATTTTCATAGGCCCAATCCTGATATAAATCCTGGGCAATCATCGCTGGACAAATGGTTTTCAAATTCGGCGGTTGACTGGCGGCAGCATAGAGTTGGGTCATGCCTTGATAGGAAAAACCATACATTCCCACTTCTCCAGTGCTATTTGGCAGTTGAGCCAGCCAATTTAAGGTATCTAATCCGTCCAGAATTTCGTTTTCAAATAATTTAAATTCTCCTTGAGAAGTTCCTCTACCCCGCACATCTTGAATGATGACAATATAACCCTGGGCTGCATACCAACGGGGATGGGCATAAACCACCGTGGAGGCAATTTTACGACCGTAGGGTTGGCGCATTAATAGGATCGGCAAGGTTTCAGTTGTCTCAGGGTAATAAATATCAGCATCGAGTCGCAGGCGATCGCGGGTCAGTAGGGAAATGGTTTCTTGTTTAACAGTAAGCATCAAGTTTCAATATTTTTTAATGTATGAACGTTACTCTCTTTTCCTATCTTCCGTTAAAACAGCGATCGCCAAACCAAGGCTTGCCCCCGTTATCTCTGCAATCTCCTGGGCTAAACTAAAATAGCTTCTGTTTTCAGCCGTAAGATGTACCCAATCTCACCAACTCTCTTGCCTCGACAAGCCCTCCCAACCATGTACGATCTTCCTAGCGAAGAAATAGGAGATCCTGGTTTGCCTGACGAATTTCATCTACTCCAACCTGAGCTATTGCGTGATACTTTTCGATCCCCTAACTATCCCGAAGATGAGGTATTTACCGCCAGTGACCTCAATCTTTACTATGATCTACGTCAATGCCAATGGTATAAGCGTCCAGACTGGTTTGCGGTGTTAGGCCCTCTCCGTCGCTATGATCAGCAAAATTTACGTCTGAGTTATGTGGTCTGGCAAGAGGCTGTTAATCCGTTTATTGCCATTGAATTACTCTCTCCTGGAACGGAAAAAGAAGATTTAGGGCAAACCTTGCGGGAAATCAATCAACCGCCTAATAAATGGACGGTCTATGAGCAGATTCTGCGGATTCCTTACTATTTCGTTTTTGATCGCTACACCGATACTTTTCAAGCCTTTGGTCTAATGATGAATCGTTATCAACCTTTAACCATAGAAGGTCAGGGCATTTGGTTAGAAGAAATTCAACTGGGTTTAGGTCTTTGGCAAGGTTCTTTCCAAAATAGAGAGCGTTTATGGCTACGTTGGTATGACCGAGACGGTAACTGGTTACTCACCCCCGCGGAATCCGAAAAACAACGGGCTGATCTGGCAGAAATGGAAATTGTGAGACTAAAACAACTTTTACAGCGATCAGGCTTGAATCTTGATTAACTGCTTATTGACGATTTAACTCTAATTGCAATTCGAGGGTTTCGTTGAGATGAATATTCAAATAACCCTGAATTAAAATACAAAATTTCTTATCTTCACTGCTCGATCTGACTCCTAAATTATGCTCGTTTTAACCTCAACCCCTAACGACCCTCCCAGCAACAATAATCATCCAGCCCAAGGTGACGAATTACAAGATGAGCCGATCCTCTGTTCTCACTGCCAACGAACTGCCAACAATAGGGTTAAATGTAAGGGTATCTGTGTCGCCGACAGCGACTATTAAACCCAACGCCATTACTTATCCCTAGCCTTTTCCCTAACTCAGCAACTTATCCTATGGCTGTTCAACCCTTTGATTTTAGTCACTATTTTACTTATCGTGAAATCGAAGCTTTTCTAGCCGATCTAGTCATTCATTATCCACAATTAATCAAACAACAGGCGATCGGTCAAAGCTATGGCGGACAGGATATTTGGGTTTTAATCGTTACGCAACAACAAACGGGTCATTACCTGACCAAGCCGGGTTACTGGATTGATGCGAATACCCATGCCGGGGAAGTAACTGGCTCAGCCGTTGCCCTCTATTCTCTCTATCAACTGGTGACTCAGTATGGCCAAGATCCGCAAATTACCTATCTTTTAGATCACTATACGATCTATGTTTTACCCCGTTTAGCAGTGGATGGAGCCGAGAAATATTTAACCACTCCCTACTGTTTGCGTTCTAGTATTCGCGCCTATCCCTACCCCGAAGAGCGAGATGGTCTTTATCCCGAAGATATTAACCAGGATGGCTTGATTCTGCAAATGCGGATTCAGGATGATTGTGGTGCCTGGAAGGTATCAGAACAGGATGCCAGGGTAATGGTGCGACGAGAACCGGAAGAGTTTGGCGGTACTTACTATACTTTGCTGACAGAAGGACTAATTCGCAATTATGATCAGTACGAATTTGGTCTCGCTCCCTCTCCAGAAGGCATGGATTTTAACCGCAATTATCCCCATCTCTGGGCTCCAGAAGGCCAACAACCAGGAGCCGGAGATTTTCCGTTTTCTGAACCTGAAACCCGTGCCGAAGCCGAGTTTTGGCAGCAACATCGCAATATTAACGGTTTTATCAGCTATCACACCTATTCAGCAGTCATTTTGCGACCCTACAGCACCCATGCCGATGACTATTTTCCTGTTCAAGATCTAGAAGTTTATAAGTTATTGGGAGAAAAGGGCACCAGTTTAACGGGTTATGAGTGTCTATCTACATTCCATGATTTTCGCTACCATCCTAAGGATGTGATCTACGGGGTGATGGATAACTATGCTTACGATCATTATGGCTGGTTTGGTTTTACTATCGAACTTTGGGATGCACCGACGGAGGCTGGTATAAAAAAAGCGGATTACATTCAATGGCTGAATTGGCATTGCCCTGAAGATGACTATCAGTTGATGAAATGGAATGATGAGGCGTTAAAGGGTGAAGGGTTTGTTCCTTGGCAACCGTTTGATCATCCCCAACTGGGAAGGGTGGAAATTGGGGGGTGGAAGTTTAAGGCGGTGTGGCAAAATGCGCCTTGCCAATATTTACCAGAACTCTGTGAAAAGCAGTTTCGGTTTGCGATCGCCCATGCCCTGACTTCTCCTCGTTTAGCGATCGCCCGCACCGTGGTAACAGCCCAGGGAGAGAACATTTTTCATCTTGTCGTGCAGTGGGAAAATCAAGGATTTTTACCAACCCATACTAGTCAGAAAGCCTTGGAACGGAAGGCTGTGCGCCCCATTGAGGTGGTATTGACGTTACCGGGAACAGTGGCACTGGTGAGTGGTTTGCTGAAACAGGAAATTCCCCATCTAGAAGGACGGTCTAATAAAGCCTTTGCCTCCTTAGCCTCTGGTCTGGATTATCGCTGTCATCTGGAGTGGGTGGTTAAGGGGCCGATAGGAACAGAGATTAAGGTGACGGCCTATGGGGAAAGAGCCGGAACAGTGCAAACGATCCTAACTTTGATTTAGCCTAGGGAATAATGGCGATCGCCCTCTGAGGTCTGCAACTAAACCATCTCTGAGGACTGGCCAGCCCTCTCAATAATCAGATAATATTATGTTTTTATCACTAAGTTTTTTGTTTTGCTTATAATCCAAGATTTTGAGAATTATTTGCAATAGTTTCATTGTAGGCTAAGTCTATTGAGAATCTTTTGCAATTTTTATGACCTTGCCATTGTCCCTCTCCCGCTATTTTCTAAGTGCTACTACTATTCTACTGTTAGGAACTTATCTGAATAGTTTAATCCTTCCTAAAACGGCGATCGCCCTATCTTCATCCCCTTTCCAGATTGCCCAGACCAAACCCAAACAACTGGTGATCATCTTTGCAAATCGTCGGGATGCGACGGATTTAGAACGAAAAGCCAATGAAATTGCTCAATTCTTGTCAAAACAAACTGGAATACCTGTCAAAGCGATGGTTGCTGATGAGGGAGCCGCCGTTGAAGCTCTGCGGGCAAACCGTGCTGATGTCGCTTTTTTAGGCAGTCGAGCCGCCATTCGAGCCGAAAAAACCACTAAGGCAAAATTATATTTAGCGGAAGTTCGCAAAGATTATTCTGGTGGCCATACCTACAACTCTGTTTTAGTGGTGCGAAAAGACAGTCCCCTACGACAACTACCGACGGAAAAGCAAACCCTGACCCAATTGCGCGGTAAACGGATGGCCTTTGCTTCTCGTTCATCAGGCTCCGGTTTTATTATGCCCACTAGTCAATTTGTTGCCCTGGGACTGATTCCTAACCCCGATCGCTACAATCAGTTTTTCGGTCAAGTGATCTATGGTGATGGTTATCCCAGTGCCTTACAAGCGGTGTTAAAAAAGCAGGCCGATGTGGCAGCCGTTTCTGAATACGCCCTTAAAGCTCCCTGGATTACCCCAGAAGAAGCCAAACAATTGCGGGTCATTTGGTCAATTCCTGGGGTTCCTGCTCACGGCATTGTCATTGACGACGATGTACCAACCGCAGAACGAAACAAACTCATTACCGCTTTTTTAAAGTTGAACGAACCCAGTAATAATGCGATGTTTCAGTCTTTATACAACTCAACGAAATTAGTTAAAGTTGATCACAATCGCCACATTGCTCCCATGGAAAAAGCCTTAGAAAGAGCCAAATTAGAGCCTTAATGGTTTCTATTCCTCAGAAGAATTTAAGCTTTATTAAGCTTGCAAATGTACAGACTTTGATTGTCAATTACTTTATTGATTGTTTAATTTTTGAATACCATGACCATTGCTTGTTATCATTTATTAAGTTCACAACAAACGGCAGCAGGCAGACCCATTTTAAACGATATTTCCTGTCAAATTGAAGCGGGAGAATTTGTAGCGATATTGGGACTGAACGGAGCCGGTAAATCGAGTTTGTTGAAATCCTTCGTCGGTTTACTACCTTTAAAACAAGGAGAAATTCGAGTTTATGATAATTTGATCACCCCTACTAATCTTAAGAAGATACGTCGTTATTTAGCGATGATTTTCCAGGGAGGTGGTTTGATTCATCAATTGTCGGCCCTGGATAATGTTCTCTGTGGTCTATTAGGTTCCCGTTCTAGCTGGCAAACATTAACTGGATTTAAACAAAGCGATCGCGGTTTGGCCTTGAATTTATTAACCGATTTAGGACTACAAGAACAAGCAGATCAACAGGTTAGTCAACTGAGTGGCGGCCAACAACAACGGGTCGCGATCGCACGTGCCTTGATTCAGTCTCCCCAGATCCTATTAGCCGATGAACCGACTTCTGGTTTAGATACCTTCGCAGCCCATCAAGTGATGGACAATTTAGCCCGTTTAAATCGCGAACAAAATTTAACGGTAGTCACAGTGCTACATGATTTAGAAATGGCTAGTCACTATGCCCAACGAGCCATTATCTTAGAGGCTGGTAACATTATTTATGATGGTTCTTCCTGCAATTTATCTCAGAAATTTAGTCAGTCTAATTCTGCTCAATTATCTCTGGCATTAAACTAGTTTTTGGACTAAAAAAGGGAAAGAAAGTTGAAATTTAGATTAGATGATAAGCGACAATTACAGCACGGTTTAAAAAAAGTTGGCATCCTTATTATTGTCGTCTTAATTTATTCTTGGGCTTGGCAGGGATTAAAAATAGACACGACAGTGTTAGATAATGCAGCTCATTATCTTCAGGTTTTTCTAGCTGATTTTTATCCTCCCGATTGGTCAGTACTCGATTTAGCTATTCAAGCTCTGATCGAAACGATTCAAATGTCCATTCTAGGAACCACTTTGGGTGCTATTTTTTCCTTCCTCCTAGCGATCGCCAGCAGTCATCACCTTTCTCCCACTTGGTTAAATTGGGGAGCTAATTTTCTACAAAATCTTATTCGTTCTATTCCTTCTATTGTTTTGGCCTTAATTTTTGTAGCAGCAGTGGGACTAGGTGAAATTGCTGGAACCTTAGCCGTTAGTGTTTATACGATTGGTTATCTCGCTAAATTTTATCAAGAAGCGATCGAGTCAGTGGATACCCATTCTTTAGAGGCATTAAAAATAAGCGGAGCCTCCTGGCTTCAGATGACTCAATATGGAATTTTGCCGCAAATATTACCGCTCTGTCTAGGCTACACCCTTTATATGTTTGAATATAATATCCGTATTTCTTCTATTTTTGGTGTCGTCGGAGCCGGAGGAATTGGTTTTGAATTAGTCACCTATATTAACGGTTTTGAACGACCCAAAGCGGCGACTTTTATGATCGTTTTATTGGTCGTTGTTACAGTAATTGATGCCGTTAGCAGCAAGTTAAGACAAAAGTTAGAATCTTCTTGATAAAAGCTTGAGTACATTCAATGTTGTAATCAGATCATCACCACCGATTGCCTTTAAACATTTTTGAGCACTGTCTCTCTCAGTCTCCTGTCAGAGGTTCTTAAGACGAGAGCTAGAGAGAGAGCATGATATTAATTTAGGCGGGTTTAATACCAGTTATTTCCAGCCAGTAACGAGGAATTTCCGTTAACTTTTCCCGTTCCCATAGATTTTTGGCTCCCTCTTGTAAGGCCTGACTAGCAAACTGGATCGGATAACCACTCATCAGCACTTCTGCCAAACCAGCATAGGCCCCAACTGTTTCAAAACTCTGCTGGGTCATCATAATCGTACGCAGAGCAGAGCTAACCTCCTCAAAACCGTTACGACTTAACGTTTCTTGCCATTCCTCAGAAGACATCCAACCCTTGTCAAAGGCTTTACCCACCGTTCCTCGTTTACGCTTAATACCTGGTTCTCCTTTTTCCCGTTGCTGTTTATCTAGCTCCAGCATGACTTTAAAGGATTCTTTCATCCATTCGTTATTAATCCATTGTGTCCCTTCTGGATAGGTTCCTACAAAGAAAGTACTATTGAAGGCGAAACGACCCCCTGGACGAAGAACCCGCAAAATCCCCTGTAGAAGTTTATCCTTATCCGGTAAAAGATGAATCGAATTTCCCATTACTACCAAGTCAATACTATTCGGTTGACAAGGAATCTCATCGGCACTGCCTTCTAACAATAAAACAGCCCCTTTATTTGTCTGGGCTGCTAATTCTAGACCATTGATATCTTCAACTAAGAGTCCTCTTTCTCGAAAGTTTTTACGACCAATATCTAAAGATTCCTTAGAAATATCAATCCCGATCACTTGAATATTAGGCTGAATCTCAAACAGGATCTCCGTCAGAGTTCCAGTGCCACAGGCTAAATCCAGAACTCTTACAAATTTTCCGAGTGAGAGATTTTCCAAAAAGTCGCGATTGCCTTGAATATATTCTGGCTGTTGAGAATAGGGTTCGTAGGACGTAATAACTTCCATCATAAATTTCTTAAGTTCAGAACGAATGGGAGGACTATTTTTGTAAAACGGTGATTTCTCCCCGATTATCTGCCGGTAACTTGAGAGAATCAAGCAACTTTAACGTCGATTGGGAAGACTGGAGATAGGTATGCCAGAAAGCTAAACTCAGATCTTGAACATAACTATGTACTTGACTTTGGCGATCGCGATTCACTAACCCTAATTGATCCTCTGCGAAAGCAAAATGGGAAGCTCGCTGAATCAAGACCTGACACTTATCGCCTGGAGCCATATAGTCAAAGGGTTGCTGTCGCCACTGAGCGGTTTCTCCCATTAACCCCCGATCCTCTGGCCCGGTAATGAGCATCATTGGCCGAGTAATCATCTCCCAAGAATGACGATCAAAACCTTGCCGGCCAGTTCCCTGGGGAGAAATAGCCAGAAAAGCACTAATACGTTCATCCTTCAGATTCAGGATCGCTCCATTTGGAAGCCGGAGATTAGCTCCCGCCAGTAACATCACCGTATGGGCACCAAAGGAATGACCAGCTACACCAATAGACGAGGAATCTAGCTTCCCTGCCAACACAGGAACCTTCTGTTCCAAAAGAGAAAGGCAATCAATCAAAGCAGAAATATCTTGAACTCGATCTTGCCATTGCTGGGGATCATCCACGATATCTTTGAGGATTTGAAAACCTAGTCCTCGCTGTTTTCCTAGCAAAGAAGCGTCACTGCCAATGTGGGTTGGGTGAATAGCAACATAGCCATGACTAGCCCAGTAACGTCCTAAATAATCATAGGAAAGACGAGAGCCGCCAGCCCCATGAGAAAAGAAAAGGATAGGACATTTATTCTTTTCTCGTGGATAGTAGATATTCAAGGGAATGTCTCGATGACGCTGATCATCAACAAAGGTTAACGCTTCGATGACTTCAGGACTATATTGAGAGAAAGCTTGAACGTCAATAAGACGATGAACTACAGTATTTCCTTGGACACCTTGAACACCTTGACGACGCGCAAGAAGACGTTGCCTGATTCTATCTGAAATCGCCATTGTTTAATACGGTTTGAATCTTGTTCACCGAAATGCTTGGCCGACAACCTTTTTAAGCCACTGATTGGGACACTAAAAAATCAGCAATCTCATCGATACTTAGATCATCCACATATCGACCATCGATCATAATCAGCTTTTCAAACGGGAGACGGGCCTCAGCAGAAGGATTCTTGAAGTTTTCTTCCAAAGCCACAATTAATTGAACAACATCAACAGACTCAAAAGCCAAATCATTCATCAACTGGGTTTTTGCACTGATCGGTTCATCCGAAGGGAGATCCCAATCTTGAGTCATATCGTCAATGATAGTGATTACTCGCTCTGTTACGTCTTGTTTGGGTGCTGCTGTAGTCATAAGATTCGATAGAAGTCTAGAAAAAGTTCAGGATAGATTTCTCCCCTCTTCAACTCACTGAGAAAGCAAACACTTTCTACAGGAGCGATTGAAGGGACTAGGGGGTAGATTGCGAATGCTTAAGATTATTCCATATATCCTAACATTTGCAATTGGGCAATGATTTTTTCCTTGTCTTCCTCTGTTGCATCCTCAGAACTTGAGCTAGGGGAGGACGAAGCATTTAACTGCTCAATGGAGAGGGTCGCTGGCCCTATTTGGGGTGGCTGGGAATTCCAATACTCTTCTGTAAAGAAATCCTGGGGAACAGTTCCTTCAAAGTCGCTAGGAATAGGCAGACCTTGGCTATAAAGAAAAGTCGGTGCGACGTCAACAATTTGTTTTAAATCTGTTTCAACCCCTTGACGGATACCATAACCTCCTGCCAAAAAGACACCATCGGGATGATGAGTTCCTGCCGCCATATCTCGCTTCCAGAGAGGCGGTGTGGTGCTACGAACTGACACAAAGCCGTTGTCACGAAGTCTTAAGGTCAGATCAGGGGCGTTTTTCATGTTTTTACCAGGGAAAACATCTTCTCGCTTCATGATTTTCACGATGATCCGTTCCCCATTCTCTTCATCGACAAAACTTTCCAGATCCAAAATTAATTTGGCACGGAAGCTTTCATAGTCTTCTGGTTTAATGCCTGGGTCGCCTGGTTTTTCAGCGACACGGATAGTAATACCATTACTGGAAGGAGTACGACAGTAAGCCAGGGTTTGATCCCAGTCCACATTGGCAAAGTTGGAAGCATCCCGTCTTTTACTTTGTTCAGTACCATCATCCTCTTTCCAGATCAGGTATCCCTTTTCCGCTAAGAAACTATTAATGCGAATGACTTCTGTGGTGGTGGTGAAACCATGATCAGAGGCCATAAAAACCTGCGCCTCTGGCCCTGCTAGCGTGACCAGGGCTTCAATATAACCATCCAGTTGTCGAAAATATTTTAAACAGAGAGCCCGCATTCGTGTCTCCCAGGGAGAGGGATTTTCAGGTAAGAGAGCGGGATCTAAAAACTTCCATGCCTGATGTTGAATTTTGTCGGTTCCATCAAACAGAACGGCCATGAAATCAGGATTATCTTCTTTCATTAACATTTCGGAAATACGGAACCACTGTTCTTCCCTGGGAAGATGATAACTAATCCAGCTTTCCATATCTTCAGGACTAATGATTTCAATGGCCTTCCCTTCTTGTTCAAAATCCCAAGCTAATTCTTTGGGATCAAAATCAGGAATATTTTTAAGTCGCTCGTAAAAATTTTCTGGTGAAACATTACGACGCAAGTGTTTCCAGGAGACGAAACCAGGGACAACAACGCCGGTTAAACCTTTGGGGGGGGCTGTTACTGGAAAATTCAGTGCGACATAACTTTTATCTTGCCGTCCTAGAATTGACCAAATAGTTTCCGTGTCAATATTACGAAAATCGTTCAGGGTGAAGAAAATATCTCTTCCTTTTTCTTCTGTATGAACGAAGTCATAAATCCCATGTTCTCCCGGATTTCTGCCGGTTTGAATGGAAACCCAGGCCGGAGGGGTTAAAGGATTAGGTGTTGAACGTAATTTGGCTCGGACTCCATTCTCTAAGAATTTTTTTAAAAACGGCATCGTAATGCCTTCCCCAGGTAAGTCACGAGTCATTTCATTCAAAACAGTGAATGTTGCACCATCAAGACCAATGAAGAGTGTGCGAGTCATTAACTTCCTCCCAGGAATTATAGAAACCAGTCAAGAAAAATGGCATATTAGGAAAAGATTCCGGCTTAACGATAGTTGAATTTTCCAAAATCTCCAATAGTTCTTAACAATATGCCTAATGCTAACAGATGTAATTTAACTTCGCTAGAGGGAAAAGTCGCCATTATCACGGGAGCAAGTGCCGGTATTGGAAAGGCGATCGCCGCCAGTCTTGCTCAACAGCATACATCGATCGTCATGGTGGGACGCAATCCCCAGCGGTTACAAGAAGTTACCGAAAGCTTAACGGCAGCCTATCCAGCTTGTCAAATTGTGGGATATCCCTTAGATGTGGCCAAGGCTGAGGATATGACAACCATGGCTGACAAAACCCTGGCTCATTTTGGCAAGATAGATATTCTGGTGGCATCAGCAGGAATTCTCCGTCCTAGCAAACAACCGAACATTACCCCCATGTGGCAAATGAACACGGAAGCCTGGGATGAAGTCATTAATATTAACTTAAGAGGAACCTTCCTGAGCAACCGGGCTGTATTGCCCAGTATGTTAGAACAAAAATCGGGGCAGATCATTAATATTGCATCCAAATCTGCCCTCAAAGGACGGGCTTTTGATTCTGCCTACTGTGCGTCCAAATTTGGGGTTATTGGCTTGTCCCAGTCCCTAGCCGAAGAAGTGGGGCCAAAAGGCATTCGGGTGCAAACTGTTTTGCCAGGAGCGTTTGAAAGTTCTATTTGGTCACAGAATCGTTCCATTCCCCGTCCCCAGGGTTTACCGCCGGTAGAAAGAGTGGCAGATCTGGTACTATATTTATTAACTTTGCCCCAGGATACGATTTGTCCTCAGATGATAGTGGAGCCAGTGCGGGCTAAACGTCCTAGTTGGCTAAAGCAACGTGACTAATGTGACTAAGATTATTTTTTAATCTTCCCTAGTCATAATAAAAATGATTTGAGATGTTAATCAAGGAGAATACGAGTGAACAGTTCCCAGAATGGACAAGCCAACAAATTACAGGGTCAGGTCGCCATCGTCACCGGTGGTGCAGGTGGCATTGGTCAAGCCGCTTGTCAGGGTTTGATTGCCGAGGGAGCATCGGTCGTCATTGTGGACAAATCCCCCGACCGGATTGAGCAACTTCAGCAGGAACTTGCCCAGATTGGTGGAGAGGGAGGCCCAGAAACCTTGGGTTTGACCCTGGACGTTCGCAAAGAAGAAGATATGGAGGCAATGGCCCGTCTGACCGTCGAAAAATTTGGACAGATTGACATTCTCGTGACTAGTGCAGCCGTTCTACGGGGAGCCGGTAGTTTACCGAAACCCATGGTCAAATATGGTGTCGATGAGTGGGATTTTGTGATGGACATCAACCTCAAGGGGGTTTTTCTGAGTAATCGAGCCGTTCTGCCAACGATGATTCAGCAAAAACGAGGCACGATTATTAATATGTCTTCGGTTTCTGGTCGTCAAGGTCGGGCCCATGATTCTGCTTATTGTGCAACTAAATTTGGCGTTATTGGTTTTTCTGAATCTGTGGCGGAGGAAGTGCGGCAGTATGGGATTAAGGTACAAGTAGTATTACCGGATGCGGTAGATACTCCTATTTGGGAGCAAAATGGCCCGATTCGTCCTGAAATTTCTCTCCCACCAGAGCGAGTTGGGAATTTAATCGTCTATTTAGTTTGTTTACCGCCCGATACCATTATTTCCGCCCCGATTATTACCCCCTTCCAAACGCGGAAACGACGCGGTGCCAAACAGGAATAGAGTGGGATCAGGATTTCTCCTCATCGACTAGGGTACGGGTGAGGGGCCGATGACCGGGCTGCCATTAGGAATATCCAGTTCAATCTGTGGCCCTCGGTCTAGTACTTCAATATCCCACTGGCCACGCCGCGCGGTTTCAAAAACCACGTAACGACCGTCAGGGCTTATCTGTGGGTTTCTCACCCAACTACGGTAGGTCAGGGTTAATAAATCCGTTCGTTTAGTTAAACGGTCATAAAGAGCGACATCGGGTCGTCCCTGTAAACTGGATAGATAGACCAAATAGCGGCCTGTACGACTTAGGCTAGGGCTTTCAGCGATCGCATTACTTTGATTAAGACCGGGCAGATCGACAAGATGATTTTCCCGTAGGTCATAGACTAAAATCTGCTGATTGCCATTGCGGTTAGAAGTGAAGGCTAACCAGCGGCCATCTCCACTTAAAGCGGGTTGTTCATCATTAAAGCGACTATTGAGGGAAGAGGCGATCGGTGCGCGGGGAATGAAATCACAAGCCGCCAGTAGTGCCAATAAACCGAGCAAAATGGGCCGATAGACTCGCATTAACCAAGAGGATTGTTCGCTCAACCGTATTTTAATGAATCAAAAAATCTAATAATCAAATCGGGTTGAATCTTCTTCCCTGGGGCGATCGCGACTAGGAGGGGAAGATTCTGCGGGAAAATCATCGGTCGTTTCCTCCTCTTCGTTTAGGGGTTGGTAATCGACATAGGCTGCTGGTGGCTCGTCTTCATAGGGAGAAACTTTGGAGGTAGGGCGTTCAGCGCGAGGACGACGGGGGCGAGAAGACGTTTCTCTGGATTCAGTTGGCTGATCGCTTTCGGGTCGCGGACGACGGGGACGACGAGGAGCAGGGGTTTCTTCCCAAACATCTTCATCCCAACTTGCATAGTTATCGGTTTCAGGACGAGAACTGGGGCGAGAACGGCGAGGAGATTGGCGATCAGGTTCCGTAGCAGGACGGCGGCTACGACTAGGACGGGATTCCTCCTCCCCATAATTCGTGCTGCGATTAGAGCGGGGATCAGCATAACCTCTCAGGCGACGCTTGTCGCTATAACCTTCTTCTTCGTAGGGTTCTATCTGATCTAGTTCTGCTTCTGTATAGACCCTGGTTTTGCTCACTCGGCGATCGTCCACTAACGGGCTACTACGGCGGGCCTGTTCTGTGGTGATTCCCCGCAACCGAATCGTTTCCACCGCAAAAAATACGGTTGAGCCAGTCAATAGTAATTGGCCAAACTGGAGAATTGGATCAAGTCGCCAGCCCTGAAACAATAAAATTAAGCCACAGAGCAGGCCGACAGCCGAGAAAAAAATGTCATAGTCTCGTGAAACTTCGGGGCGCACCGATCGCAAAAAATAGAGACCCGCCCCGGCCACCGCCAAAAAAATCCCTAAAATACTGGCTGAATTAAGTCCAAAATTAACCATTTATCTGAATTAACACTCCATCTCGCTATTTTAGGGTAGCGATTTTTAACCCTTCGGTGCTAACCGATCGCCCCACCCCAGCCAAGGCCAGAGTGGGGAACAGATCAGACATTACGTTTGATTTTATCTTTTTGGCTAATGAAGATCAGACCTACGGTGGCGGGAATGAGCACAATTACGGCTCCCAATACCAAGCTCCAGAGGAAATTAGCTAAAGAAGGTGTCATAGGAGTTTAACCTTTTGCATTTAATACGCTTCAGTAAACCATTCTATCGGCTTTGTTTCCTTTTTTCCGCATCGTTTTTGGATCTAGAGGCGCGATCGCGGCTGCGAGAGAGGATAATTGGCTCAATGCCTTAACAGCTAAGTGATCCCCGTAATCACACGGCAAGAATTTTCATTCACAAAAAAAATAAATCATTCCCCAGCACCAAAGACTGATGCAAACTGTCAATAACTCTAAGGTTTAATCCTCACACTTCCCAAATCCCGCGATCGCCTGCTTTGTCCCGCAACAGTGGATAAATTGAGAACTAAGCATCAGAAACCCATTTACACTCCCTCTATCTCAACTTTTTAGAGTTTCCTTTTTCCCCCTGCCCTTCAGATCGCTAAAATTGTTAGCAAAAAAGGAACAAAAACCTGATCGAAAAACGACTAAGCGTTTATGATTGGGAAGTAATGCTGCCTCTGCAAGCATGAAATTGTTGTCATACCACATTTTCGACTTTTTTATTAATAGACCCTGCCATGACTGCCCTTCCGAAAGAATTTTTGACCCATACCCATCCCAGAGCCAGACGGGGAA
>JAYKJI010000463.1:0-13238 GCA_035285405.1 Snowella sp.
AGCGGGTCGAGTCTTTGAGGATGAGTTAGATTTAGCCTATGCTCTGATGGCCGGCATTGAGAATCGAGCCAGTCAGGGAGGATATTCCGTTTCTCGTTTTTCTTTTAATTAAGTTGACCTACTTATCGCTACGATAAAGAAGGAAAGCGTCTCGAAAATATTACCGATTGGGGCTTAAAGCAATTCCAAACCTATTACCAAAACTTGCCTCCCTTATCAAGGGGGGTGTCCGCAGGACGGGGGGATCAAATTACCAAAGAAAATATCTTTCATTACGTTTATGCTGTTCTCCATAATCCCGCCTATCGCCAAAAATATGAACAAAATTTAAAACGTGATTTTCCTCGTATTCCTTTCTATGATGACTTTTTCCAATGGGTAGAATGGGGACAAAAATTAATGGATTTACATATTAATTATGAGACCGTTGAACCTTATCCGTTAAAAAGGGTAGATATTGCACTTGATCCCCCCCTAACTCCCCTTAAAAAGGGGGGAGTACATTTGACTAAGGCTAAATTAAAGGCTGATAAAATTGCTAACAAAATTATTTTAGATGACATTACAACTCTTGAAAATATCCCTCAAATTGCCTGGGAATATAAACTCGGTAATCGTTCTGCTTTGGAATGGATACTCGATCAATATAAAGAAAAGAAACCTAAAGACCCCACGATCGCTGAAAAATTTAATACCTACAAATTTGCCGATTATAAAAAGCAAGTTATTGATTTATTAACAAGAGTTTGTAGAGTAAGTGTTGAAACAATGCAAATTATTCAGAAAATGGAAAAAATTGCTCCTTAACCCGAAAATCCAGAAAATCTAGAGGTGATCGCCAATCTTGCTTATCAACCTTGAAACTAAAATTATTTATCCCTTTTCTAAATTATTTTCAGGCATTCAGAAAGCCACTGCTATTTTTAGTTAGAATAGAGTAATTATCAAGAATGCTTCAGTTAAGTTTAGAAAATATTTTTACTGTTCATAAAAGAGCAAATAATTTTAATTAATGTTAAGTTATTTTTACTGCTCGTCTGCTTTTTGGTTAAGATGTTAGGGGCGATCGCTCTAGTTTCCAAACTCCCGTCCTTGACCTATGAATAACACCAATCCGCTCTGGCTTTACGACACGACTCTTCGGGATGGAGCACAGCGAGAAGGCATTTCACTCTCTTTAGAAGATAAACTCAAAATTGCGCGGAAGCTAGATCAAATGGGGATTCCTTTTATTGAAGGAGGCTGGCCCGGTGCCAATCCTAAGGATGTGCAGTTTTTCTGGAAATTACGAGAAGAACCTCTATCTCAAGCTGAAGTCGTTGCCTTTTGTTCAACTCGTCGTCCCCATCAATTAGCGGCAGAAGATCGAATGCTTCAGGCGATTTTATCTGCTGGAACTCGTTGGGTGACCATTTTTGGCAAATCCTGGGATCTACACGTTACAGAAGGACTTAAAACCAGTCTAGCTGAAAATTTAGCCATGATTAGCGACACGATCGCCTATTTGCGCTGTCAAGGCCGTCGCGTCATTTATGATGCCGAACATTGGTTTGATGGTTATAAAAATAATCCTGAGTATGCCCTCAAAACTCTTCAAAGCGCGAAGGAAGCCGGCGCAGAATGGTTAGTTCTCTGTGATACCAATGGTGGAACCCTGCCCCAGGAAGTTCAAGCCATTACCCGCACAGTGATGCAAAGCTTAGAACTCAATGCCCAGGATGAAAGCCTGCCCAAATTAGGAATTCATGCCCACAATGACGGCGGCACAGCAGTGGCTAATTCTTTGGCTGCTGTTTTAGAAGGCGTTAAAATGGTACAGGGAACCATCAATGGTTATGGCGAACGTTGTGGTAATGCCGATTTATGTACCCTCATTCCGAACCTTCAGATCAAGCTGGGTTATGACTGTATTCAAGCTCATCAATTAACCCAATTAACAACGACCAGTCGCTTTGTTAGCGAAATTGTGAATCTGGCCCCTGATGATCATGCCCCTTTTATTGGTCGTTCGGCCTTTGCCCATAAGGGTGGCATTCATGTGTCGGCAGTGCAACGCAATCCCCTCACCTATGAACATATTCAACCGGAACAAATTGGCAATGAACGACGAATTGTGGTATCCGAGCAGGCGGGTTTAAGTAATATTTTATCGAAGGCTAAACTTTATAATATTCATCTCGAAAAAGAAGATCCTGCCTGTCGTCAAATTCTAGAAAAATTGAAACAATTAGAGCAGGAAGGTTATCAATTTGAGGCCGCAGAAGCTAGTTTTGAGTTGTTGATGCGTGAGGCGATGGGAGAACGGCAAACCATGTTTAAAATTAAAGGTTTTCAGGTGCATTGTGATATGTTGCAAAATGGAGGAATGCCCTATAGTAATGCCTTAGCAACGATTAAATTAACGGTAAACAATCACGAAATCCTAGAAGCTGCCGAGGGAAATGGCCCAGTATCGGCTTTAGATTCGGCATTACGGAAAGCTCTGGTGAAGTTTTATCCCCAAATTGCCGACTTTCATTTAACTGATTATAAGGTAAGAATTCTTGATAGTGGCTCAGGGACATCAGCCAAAACCCGTGTTTTAGTGGAATCGAGTAATGGTAAAGAACGTTGGACAACAGTAGGTGTTTCCGGCAATATTTTAGAAGCGTCTTATCAAGCCGTTGTCGAGGGAATTGAGTATGGCTTGCGCCTTTTGACCTGTTCAATTTGTGTCTGAGTCAATTCTG
The DNA here is from genome assembly GCA_035285405.1 of Snowella sp. Lineage (GTDB taxonomy): Bacteria > Cyanobacteriota > Cyanobacteriia > Cyanobacteriales > Microcystaceae > Woronichinia. Next base: position 2,730 of record JAYKJI010000463.1, read on the forward strand.
GGCAACAAATAATGTATGATTTGCATCACTGCCCAGCAAATAACGCATCAAAATGGCGCGATCGCTGTCTTTGTTACCGTTTGGTCTAGTGAATAAGCTGTTAAAGTAAGGCGTTCTAACTCCATGCTGATCTTTAACTCCCCATGCCTGAATCCAATAAAACCCTTTGTCCCTACTGTGGTGTGGGTTGTGGTTTAGATGTTTCTGCCACCCCTGAGCGTTGGAAGGTAAGCGGCGATCGCGGTCATCCCTCCAGTTTGGGCATGGTCTGTGTCAAAGGGGCCACGGTGGTCGAATCCCTAGAAAAAGATCGTTTATCCTATCCTCTCTTTCGAGAAACCTTAAGGGATGATTTTCAGCCAATTAGTTGGGCGCAAGCTCTAGATAAAATCGTTGAACGCATTCAATTTGTCCAAACTAAACAGGGAGCCGACGGAATTTGTATGTATGGCTCAGGGCAATTACAAACAGAAGATTATTATGTTGCCCAAAAGTTATTAAAAGGTTGTCTGGGAACCAATAATTTTGATACCAATTCTCGTCTCTGTATGTCTTCGGCGGTATCGGCCTATCGTCTCAATTTTGGCTCTGATGGCCCGCCCTGTTGTTATGAAGACTTAGATTTAACCGATTGTGCTTTTATTATTGGAGCCAATGCAGCAGAATGTCATCCCATTATTTTTAACCGTTTACAGAAACATCTTAAACAGGATACTAAGACTAAATTAATTGTAGTTGATCCTCGTTGTACAAAAACAGCGATCGCCGCCGATTTACACCTAGCGATTCACCCAGGAACAGACATTGATTTACTGAATGGTATTGCCTATTTATTATTTCAATGGCAAATGTTTGATATTGCCTTTATCGACGAATGCACTCAAGGTTTTGCGGATTATGTAGCAGTTATTCAAACCTACAATCCTAAACGAGTGGCCGCAACCTGTGGTATTACGGTGGAACAACTAGAACAAGTTGCTCGCTATTGGGCTGACTCAAAACGGCTACTTTCTCTCTGGTCAATGGGCTTAAACCAGTCTTCGGAGGGAACAGCAAAAATTTCTTCTTTAATTAATTTGCATTTAATGACGGGACAGGTGGGCAAGCCAGGCTCTGGCCCTTTTTCGTTAACAGGTCAACCCAATGCAATGGGCGGACGAGAAGCGGGGGGATTGTCAAATTTATTGCCGGGCTATCGTCAGATTACCAATGCGGAGCATCGTCAGCAGGTTGAACAATTTTGGCACATACCAGAAAATCGTATTTCTCCCCAGGCCGGTCGTCATGCCTGGGAGATGATTTTGGGGTTAGAACAGGAGCAAGTCGGTTTATTTTGGATTGTGGCCACCAATCCCGCCGTCAGTTTACCGGATTTAAGACGAGTTAAGGCTGCTTTAGTGCGATCGCCCTTTACGATCTATCAAGATGCCTACTATCCGACAGAAACCAGTGCCTATGCCCATCTTCTATTACCGGCGGCCCAATGGAGCGAAAAGTCTGGCACAATGACCAATTCGGAAAGACGAGTCACGCTTTGTTCCCAGTTTCGGCAACCACCAGGGGAAGCTAAAGCTGATTGGGAAATTTTTGCGGAAGTCGGTCGTTGTCTAGGATTTAGAGAACAGTTTGCCTTTGAAAATGCCGCCGAGGTTCATCAGGAATTTGTGCAGCTTACAGCTAATCAGGTCTGTGATATGACGGGCATTAATCATCAGCGACTCCTGAGTGAAGGGCCCTTACAGTGGCCTTGTTCTCTAGCAGAAGGTTGGCCCGATCCAGAGCAGGCGGGTGTGCCTCAGTCCCAGTCAGGGAAAAGACTTTATACCGATTGGCGATTTCCCACCCCAGACGGACGAGCTAAATTTGTACCTTTCCATGCCAAGGGTTTAGCAGAACCGGCGGATCCGGATTATCCCTTTGTTTTAACCACTGGCAGACTCTATGGCCATTGGCATACCCAAACTCGCACGGGACGCATTGAGAAAATTGTGAAGATGCACCCCCATCCTTTTCTAGAAATTCATCCCCAGGATGCGGAGATGTTGGTAATTCAAGAGGGTGATCTGTTAGAAGTGCGATCGCGGCGGGGGATGGCCCAATTTCCGGCTAAAGTGACCACTGCTATTAGGCCAGGAACGGTGTTTGTGCCGATGCACTGGGGAATACTCTGGGCAGACCAAGCTGAAGCCAATGAATTGACCCATGCGATCGCCTGTCCAATTTCCCATGAACCAGAGTTAAAAGCCTGTGCCGTCAAGATTCGGGTCGTGCGATCGCCTTAGCCAATCCCAACAATTTTATTTTCTAAACCTTCCACAGGTTATCATAGAGGATTGAGTGTATTGACCCTAACGAGACTATGGCTGAAACTTACCTTTTGGATAAATTGCAATCCGTTGAACAAACCTATCAGGAGTTAACGCGCCTGTTAGCCGATCCGGATGTAACGACCAATCCCGAAGAATTGCAACGGGTGGCCAAAGCACGTTCATCCCTCGAAGAGACGGTTAATACTTACGATCAATGGAGAAAGGCTCAGGATGATTTAATCGGGGCCAAACAGATTCTCAAGGAATCCAATAGTGATCCTGAAATGCGTGAGATTGCAGGGATGGAGGTGGAGGAATTAGAAAATCAGATTCAAGCATTGGAAAAGCAATTAACGCTTTTGCTGCTGCCCCGTGATCCCAATGACGATCGCAACATTATGTTAGAAATTCGGGCCGGCACAGGCGGTGATGAAGCGAGTATTTGGGCAGGGGATTTGGTGAGAATGTACTCGCGCTATGCCGAATCCCAGGGCTGGAAGGTCTTTTTATTAAGTGAGTCCCTGGCGGATATGGGCGGTTTTAAGGAAGCAATCCTAGAAATTAAGGGCGATCGCGTTTATAGCAAACTTAAATTTGAAGCCGGGGTGCATCGGGTACAACGCGTGCCGGTGACAGAAGCAGGGGGGCGAGTTCACACTTCCACGGCCACGGTCGCCATTATGCCGGAAGTGGATGAGGTGGAAATTCATATTGATCCTAAAGATATTGAACTGACCACAGCGCGATCGGGAGGAGCCGGTGGACAAAATGTTAACAAGGTAGAAACGGCGGTGGATTTAATGCACAAACCGACGGGCATTCGGATTTTTTGTACAGAAGAACGTTCCCAACTGCAAAACCGTGAGCGGGCCATGCAAATTCTACGGGCTAAACTTTACGACATTAAACTGCAAGAACAACAGGCTGCCGTGAGTTCCATGCGTCGTTCCCAAGTGGGGACAGGGGCCCGTTCTGAGAAAATTCGTACCTATAATTACAAAGATAATCGCGTTACCGATCACCGTTTAGGCCGTAACTTTGTTTTATCAACAGCCTTGGAAGGGGCGATCGAGGACATGATTCAATCCTGTATTTCCCAAGATCAACAGGAACAGTTAGCCGAATTAGCCAACGCCACCAATTAATAGGACTGTTCTCCTGACCAGAACGATTCTCTGCTAATTGGTTCCCATAATCTCCCCATCTTCCCCATCCCCCATTTTCCCCATCTCCCCAATGCCTGTTCCTATCGAAACCTTAATTACCACTGAAATTCATAAGCCAGCCCGTTATTTAGGCAATGAATTAGGTGCTGTTCATAAAGACTGGGATAGTGCTACTGTGCGCTGGGTTTTGACCTATCCTGAAGTCTATGAATTAGGGGCCTCAAATTTAGGACATATTATTCTCTATAGCATTCTCAATGCCCAACCTCGTCAACTCTGCGATCGCACCTATTTACCGGCTCCCGATCTGGCGGCTAAATTACGAACAACTAATACACCCTTATTTGCCTTGGAATCACGGCGATCGCTATTAGAATTTGACATTTTAGGCTTTAGTTTAAGCTACGAACTAGGGGCTACCAATATTCTGGAAATGTTGCAGTTGGCCCAGATCCCCCTGACCTGGCAAGAAAGAAAAACGGGTGACTATCCCCTCATTTTTGCTGGTGGTCAAACCGCCACCTCTAACCCCGAACCCTATGCGGATTTCTTTGACTTTGTTGCTCTGGGAGATGGCGAGGAATTATTACCTGAAATTGGGCTAGTTTTGGAAGAAGGCAAAGCCCAAAAACTCAGCCGAGAAGCCCTCTTATTAGATCTCGCTCAGGTACCAGGAGTCTATGTACCGCGTTTTTACGACATGGCAGAGGATGGTTCCGTTCATCCCAATCGTCCTGATGTCCCAAAACGAATTTTGCGACGGGTTGCCACACCGATTCCTGCCTATTCTGTGGGTTTAGTTCCCCATATTGAGACCATTCACGATCGCCTCACCATTGAAATTCGTCGTGGTTGTACTAGAGGATGTCGCTTTTGCCAACCTGGAATGCTTACCCGTCCAGCGAGAGATGTGGAACCAGAATTAGTCATTGAATCCATTGAAAAGGGTATTCGTGCTACCGGCTATAAGGAATTTTCCCTACTATCTCTCAGTTGTTCGGACTATTTAGCCCTACCCGCCGTTGGTATTGAAATTCGCAACCGTCTGCAAACGGAAAATATTTCTCTGCTGCTTCCCAGTCAACGGGTGGATCGCTTTGATGAAAATATTGCCAATATCCTGGGGGGGACTCGTCAGGGGGGGTTAACCTTTGCGCCGGAAGCTGGAACCCAACGTTTGCGGGATGTAATCAATAAGGGTTTAACCAATGAGGAACTGTTGCGCGGAGTTAAAACAGCCGTAGAACAGGGTTGGGACAAGATCAAGCTGTATTTTATGATCGGACTGCCAGGGGAAACCGATGTGGATGTGATCGGCATTGCGGAAACCGTACGCTGGTTACGTCAGGAATGTCGGCTTCCGAATCGTAAAGCCCTAGAATTTAACCTCACTATCTCAAACTTTACGCCCAAACCCCATACCCCTTTTCAGTGGCATTCCGTTTCCAGTAGTGAATTTAGCCGTAAACAAAACTTACTGCGAACCGAGTTTAAGGGAATGCGGGGCATTAAGGTTAACTATACTGATGTTCGTATTTCAGCGATGGAGGATTTTGTCGGACGGGGCGATCGCCGTTTAGGGCCAGTAGTAAGACGGGCCTGGGAACTGGGAGCCGGCATGGATGCCTGGTGGGAAAATTTAGGAAAAGCCTACGCAGCCTGGCAACAGGCCATTCAAGAAGCTGACCTAACGGGCCAATATCGGCAAGTAGAACAGGGAGAATGGCATCTCTGGCAAGAAAATACCGATCATCTCTATGATGGCCCCCTACCCTGGGATCATTTAGACACCGGCATTAACAAACAATGGCTCAAGGAAGATCTACAAAAAGCCCTAGAAGCGGCCACTGTTCCCGACTGCTCCTTTGAAGGGTGTTCCCATTGTGGAGTCTGTGGACTAGATTTTGGCCATAACATTGTTGTACCACCTCTACCCATCCCCCCTTTTAAAGGACAATTTCAGCCCAATATTAACCGCGTTCAACGTTTTCGGGTCTGGTTTGGCAAACAGGGCTCTATGGCCCTGGTTAGTCATTTAGATTTAGTTCGTCTATTTGAGCGAGTCGTGCGTCGGGCGGCTTTACCTGTTTCCTTTACGGGCGGATTTCGGGCTGGCCCCCGGATTTCTATTGCCAATGCCTTGCCCTTGGGAGCCACCAGTAGCGGTGAAATTGTGGATTTCGAGTTAACGGAAAGCCTAGAATTAGCGGATTTTCAACAACGTCTCAGTGCAGTACTTCCTGCTGATATCCCCATTTATCAGGTGCAAGAAATTGATATCAAAGCTCCTTCAGCGACCAAGTTATTAGATCAGGCGGAGTATTCTATTACCGTTGGGATAGAACAAGCAGTTTCTCCGACCCAATGGCAGCAATGGATTGATCAGATTTGGCAAGCAACAGAGATTTTACTAGCTAAAAAAACAAAATCAGGGAAACCAGTTACTTTAAATTTACGGGAACATCTTTTTTCCTTAACCTTAATTTCACCAATAGAAGAAGGAGAAAGTCAAGCCATAGTCACCTTAAATTATCGAGGTAGTTGCCGCAATGACGGTACTTTACTGCAACCCGATCACCTTATTTATATGTTAAACAAGGTTGCCGAACAAGAGTTTGAACTTTTGCATACTCATCGTCAAAAAATGATTTTAAATCCTCTTCTCAGTGTGGGGTAAAAAGCCTAAAATTTCTTAATTTTATAAGTAGAAGATACAAGCTGTTAGAACACATACTTCATTTTTTAATTAACGAACTTAATCCCCAAAAATCCCCCATTCCTAACAATTTATCCTCCCCATTCTCCCAGTCTCCCCAGTCTCCCAGTCTCCCAGTTCCCCCGTCTCATATGAGTTAATCGCGCTTGCACTGATTCAGCTAATTGTTCTCGTTCTTGTAAATAGGTTTCTACGGTTTGTTGATGACGAAGATAATAGGCGATCGCAACGCCGATGGTTCCGAGAATCTAGATTTTGATGATCAACAAGGAATTTAAACCTCTTACCTCGTCAGCTTGAAATATGGAATTAATTACTGAAATTCTGCTGAGAACGGGAGAACATCTCGTTTTGGTTTTTATAGCAATGGCAAGCGCGATCGCTATCGGCATTCCTTTGGGAATTTTTATTACTCGTCAGAAACAGTTTGCTAAACCCGTTTTGGTGATTGCCAACGCCATTCAAACCATTCCTAGTTTAGCAATTTTTGGTTTTTTAATTACCGTTCCCCTGCTCGGTGGTATTGGCAAAATACCTGCCATTGTTGCCCTAACGCTCTACGCTCTTTTGCCGCTCATCCTCAATACTTATACAGGATTAAATCAAGTTGATCCAGGTTTTATTGAAGCGGGTTTAGCAATGGGAATGAGTCGCCGACAGGTTTTATTTTATATTGAATTACCCCTCGCTCTTAACGTCATTTTGACAGGGATTCGAGTTTCTACTGTCATCTGTGTGGGCATTGCTACTATTGCGGCGGCGATCGGGGCGGGAGGTTTGGGAACCTTTATTTTTCGAGGAATTTCAACGGTTAATAATCAACTCATTTTAGCAGGAGCCATTCCCTCTGCTTTGATTGCCCTAAGTGCAGATTGGGGAATCGGTTGGTTAGAGAAACAATTAACCCGACGAACTCCCCGCAAATCTTTTTCTCGAAAAAAGCGGTTGATTTGGTTGAGTTTAGCAGGATTTCTAATCTTTAGTTCTATTGGTCTTTTTTATCAGCAAATAAATTTGAATAATCAAAGCGGGGGCGAAATTACGATTGGTTCTAAAAATTTCACGGAGCAGGTGATTTTGAGTGAAATATTAGCCCAACAAATTGAGAATAATACTAATTTAAGAGTCAATCGCAAGTTTAACTTGGGGGGAACGTTTATTTGTCATGAAGCGGTCAAAGCTGGCAAAATTGCGGGTTATGTGGAATATACGGGAACGGCATTAACAGCGATTTTAAAAGAACCGATTATTAATAATTCCCAGGAAGTTTACCGTCTAGTTAAACAAGCCTATCAAGAACAATTTGATTTAACTGTCTTTCCTTCCCTGGGCTTTGAAAATACCTTTGCGATCGTTATTCGTGGAGCCGATGCCCAACGGTTAAATATTAAAACTCTTTCAGAAGCCGCTCGTTATACAAATCAATGGCAAGCAGGATTTGGCTATGAATTTTTAGCCAGAGAAGATGGTTTTCCTGGTTTAGCGAAAACCTACGGTTTAGAGTTTGCCAAGGCTCCCAAAGAAATGGATTTGGGTTTAATGTATCGGGCTTTGGCGGATAAACAGGTGGATTTAGTGGCGGGAAATTCGACGGATGGTTTGATTCCGATTTTAAAGTTAGTGATTTTGCAAGATGATAAACATTATTTTCCGCCCTATGATGCGGTTCCAATTTTCAATGAACAAATTCTACAAAAATATCCCCAGTTACGCACTGCTGTTTTAAAGTTGTCAGGTCAAATTTCAGCCGCAGAAATGCAGCAATTAAATTATCAAGTGGATAATCAGGTTAAATCGGTAGAGGAATCTGCTAGGTCTTTTTTACAATCTAAGGGATTAATTAAAAACTAATTTTAGTGGTTGAAAAAATGGCGATCGCCGATTAATTGATAGTTAATAATAAATAGTGAATAGTTGTCTATTGAAGACGCGATTATCTCTAACCAAAAATCTACCAATTTTTCGGCTGAAAATTCTCATTATTTAAAATTTTCACAGCTTCTCCCGCCTGGGCTAACACAAACAAACCTTGACGATAGGCATACTTATCGGCTTCTTCTTCAATTTCAATGCCTGCTACAGCACCATAGAGTTGTTTGTGAGCATATTCAGGAAAGAACTGTCGAAATTTTGTTAAATTTTCTATCAATTCTTTGACATCATACACGCCTAAACTACTTTTAACTTCCACTACTAAAACATGGTTTTCATTGGTGACAAGAACATCAATTTCAAGGGTCTTTCCATTTAAACATTTTTTGACCTGTTGACTTACTTGATGCACAGGAATACCACGTTTTAAAAAGAGAGTTTCACAGGCAGGAGCTACCATATTTTCTACAAAACGGCCCCATTTGCCGCCCAAATCCCCAATTTGTTTGTTGACTTCACGGATTCTACGGTCAGTTTCCTGACCCTGTTCTTTAAGCAGGCGTTCTGTTTCTTTTTGAGTAGCCGTTAACTCAGCTAAGAGTTGCCATATGTCTTCGGCGGTGGTTGTCATAGATGATTTCTCTCCCTCAATATTTTCATTTTACCGATATTCTTGGCGATCGCGGTTTTAAAGAGAACTGGGGGAGTAGAAGCATCACGGGCAAACCCTAGCCAATGTTTAATGAGGGGATGATCGGGGACATAGACACGCAGTTGGGAAGCCATTCATTATCACTTTTAAAATAACCTTTATTTACTGTAGCTAAATTTAAAATAACCTTTATTTACTGTAGCCAAAAATGTTCCAATCCTCCCTCTCCCCCCAATCCTCCCCCTCTCCCAGTCTCCCCAGTCTCCCCCTCTCCCAGTCTCCCCCGTCCCCAACTCTCCTCACTTCTCCCACATCCTACACTCAGGCTTAACTTTTGGGTCAGAGGCTTTGTCTTGTTTGAGTTGGGCGATAAAGTCTTGATTGGCTTTTTCATCGGTAATCCACCATGCCAGTTTTTGCTGCCTTTTGTAAATGGCTTTATCCCAAAAACAAGCCGATTTTATTTGAGTATTCGTTAGGTTTTCAGCCTCTATGAGGATGGTACTGTCGAGCGAGGCACTGCTGAGGTTAGCATTGTTGAGGTTAGCACTACTGAGGTTGGCACTGCTGAGAAATACACTGTTGAGGTTAGCACTACTGAGGTTGGCACTGGTAAGGTTGGCACCACTGAGGAATGCACGGGTAAGATTCGCATAGTTGAGGCTGGCGTATTTAAGGTTGGCACTGGTGAGGTCGGCACGGGTAAGATTCGCATAGTTGAGGCTGGCACGTTCGAGGTCGGCATAGTTGAGTGAGGCGTATTTGAGGTTAGTAGCTTGGAGGCTGGCACGTTCGAGGTCGGTACCGATGAGATTTGTACTATTGAGGTCGGCAAGGGTGAGGTTGACATTCGGAAGTTGAATCTGATAAAGATTCGTTTTTTGGAAAGATGTACCTTCAAGAGATTCTCGCCACCAAAGTAAATCTTCTAAAGCATTAATTCTTCTCAGATCATATTTTTCTCCTTGAGTTTCCTGCACAATTTTCCAACTGGATTGCACAATATAAGTGCGAATTCCAAAAAAAGTAATGATACTAACACCGATTAAAGGAATAACCCCAAATTTAAGCCAATTTTGTCGCTGTTGACCAACACTTTTCGCAATAAAATCACTACCTAATTTTTTCAGAGGATATTGCAAAGCCTGTTCCTTTTGAAACTTCCTCGCCTCCTTTAACCGAAAACCCACCAATAAATAAGCCGATTTGCGACCTGAATTTTCCCAATCCTGGGCCAATCCTTCTATTTTTCGCTGTTGTAACAAATTAGCACGATCTTGATCCAACCATTGCCGCAATAACTCCCATTCCCGAATCAACGCCTCATGGGCCACCTCGATCGCCATATTTTTATCCGTAGTTTCCCCTGGTTTATCCGTCACAATTAACCGCTCATTGGCTAACTTTTGAATCATTAGATCAATAACCTCTTCAGGATATTTAACAGTGATTAAATCCTGCTTTAAAACCCGTCGCCGCGTATCTTCCGTTCCCTCTCCCAATTGGGTTAAGGCCAGAAAAATATATTTAACCGTTTCCTTTTCCGCAGCAGAAAGAGCATTATAAAAAGCCGTTGCGCGTTTGTTGAGAGTGCCACTAATTCCCCCTAACTTGACATAAACCGACAACTTTAAACTATTATCAACCCGTTTCTGCCAAAGCTCCGTCAAAGTATCCTGTACCAACGGCAAACTGCCAGGTTGATTGCCCCCATCCCTGAGCATTTGCTCCACTAAACCCGCTTCTAATTCCAAATTAGCTTTTTTAGCAGGTTCCGTAATTGCCCGTTGTAAT
>JAYKJI010000464.1:0-12315 GCA_035285405.1 Snowella sp.
TCTCGACTGGTAATCAAGGTAATAGATTTAACTGTTGGATCAGACAAAATTCGTAATAATTCTAGATAACGACGATGTGCTTCAATTAATCGCCCAGAACCATCTAAAGCAGGTTCAATATTGTCAATCAAAACTCCCATCGCTTCAGTTTGTAATTTTTCTTTCAATCGCGTTAAAGATACCAAAAAATCTCGTCCTGGCTCTTCTCCTAAAGACCGCAAACATTGTTCCAATAACCCTTCAATTTGTGCAATATCTTTTGTTTCCTTAGCGATGGGAAACTCAATAACTTTGTTACCAAATTTATCCGCTAAATATTTACGCGCCAGAGTCGTTTTGCCCACACCACCAGCCCCCTGAATCAAGATGACCTTTGCTTCTTTAGCCACAAGAGCATTGAGATCAGCGATCGCGCTTTCCCGTCCCACAAAATTAGGATCAACAATATTAACTAATGATGTCTGAGTCCCAATTAAGACTGATTTATCCTTAATTTTCTGTCCATAGCCGGTCATCTCTCCTAAATCCAGACCAAGAGCGCGACAGATTTCTTCTGCGTTGAGGTAGTCAACAGGTTTGCCATTGAGAAACCGATTAACCACATCCCTCGACAATCCTAGCCCAGAAGCCAAAGCTGTCTGACTGGGATAGCCATTGCGAGTAACCGCAGTCTTAATTTGCTTAACCAATTCCGATTTAACTTGCAGCGATCTTCCCATGTATTAGTTTTTAGCTAGATTCTAATCTTCACCCAGTGTAACTTTAATTTGCACAGAAGTCAGGCAAAAGTCCGACAATTACCTACAAACTCAGACAAGTACTCCAGCAGGAAAAGCGACAAAGCTCAACTACATTCGGATCATAGGTTTATTGTAGGTATTTAAACATGACTTCTCTTTTGAGTAACCATCTTCAATCTGCGCCTAAAGACCAAAACGAAGATTCTCGTTATCATATTGTGCGTGGTAGTAATGGCCGTATCCTCGTTGACATCGAAAAAGCTAAACAGGCTATGGATTATGCCATGAAGCAAAATCTAAAAGACAGACACTCAGAGCAACCAGAAGAAAATGAAGACTCTCGCTACCATAAGGTGCGCGGCAGTCAAGGTAGGATTGTTGTTGATGTTAAAAAAGCTCAACAAGCGATGGACTATGCGATGAAACAACACGTGATCGCCAGCAGAAAAGCCCAAAAAGAGAATGTGGAAGAAGTTTAAACAATATCTGCCATCTGTTTCCATTTCGCGCAGTGACCATCAAGTTGCAACCGATACAAATCTTTATATTTCCAATGAGCCAGCCTTTGAGCAGTTTGTTCTTTCAACTCCCCAAGACAGTCAAGAACGGCTGATTGGTATGATTGCCTACGTTGAATGGAGAATAGAACATCCTGGTAGCTCTCCTAATCAAATCCCCGACATAATTTTGCAGCGTTATAGAAAATCTGCTAAAACACTACTGCTTGACTACTCAGGTGAATATGCAGAGTTTGTTCTAAATCAGGAACTTGATAAACTGGTCAACGACTCAAGCCTACCAGAAGGGGTCAGACTTGTTGAAACTCGCATCTTAGGCAACTTACAGCTTGTTGAAGCTCGCATTTTAGGCAATTTACAGGCTATTGAACCCAATCTTACGACAAAGCTCACTGTCCCTTTTTGGCTACCCGTCAAACAAAGTATTGTTGCTTCAGTCCTTTTTTCAGTTGGACTATTTGGTATTGCATTGCTTATTCGATTTACTGCTCCCGATAGTAACCCAGGTCAATTAATCAAATTTTTCTTCGCTTCAGAGCAATATAAATTATGTGTAATTGATAAAACTAAGACTGACGGAGTAGATACAAAAAAATGTTTTCCATAATTTTTCCGAGACTACTACAAACAAACAATCATTACAAAAGACAGTGATCGCGTAGAGATTAAGTCATGCGGTGCGAGTTTCAGATTGTCAGGAGTAAAATGAGATAATTCATATGGAATAAGTTAGGTGGCACTATCGAAACGATTTTTGGCAATTTACAGGGGCTTAAGTCCAGTCAGGTTAAGCAATTACAACGCCTTTATCATCAACGACTACAGGGCGATCGCTTTACCACAGTGGAATTTGCTCAACGGTTGGGAGCCATTAGCACAGAAATTCAAGAGCCGATTTCGGTCTATGTGAATCGTCGGGGTCAAGTCATTCGGGTAGGTGTGGGAACGCCCCGTCAGACTCAGATACCGCCCTTAGAATTACCTCGTTATGGGGAAGAGCGATTATCAGGCATTCGTTGTTTAACCACCAGTCCCCAGGGAGAACCGCCGAAGGAATCCAGTTTGACCGCAATGGTTTTGCAAAGGTTGGATGCTTTAGTGGTTCTTGCCCTGACGGGAGAAGGCTTTGAGCGTCGAGGCGGGGGAGCAACGGGTTACATTAAAGCCGTTTATCTGGCCAATCTATTACCTCAAACCGAATTAGGGACAGAAACCGCTTCCTATTGGCAAGTTTCCACCGCTTTAAATCTAGAGAATCTCAGTGAAGAGGATTTCTTAGCATTTGTTGAGAGCTTAGAGGCGGAATTTCGGCGAGAATTTGTTGCTCGTCAAGTTGAGGCGGATCAAGACCGCGTTTTATTAGTGGGTTTACAAACAGATAGTTTATCGGATCAGGTTTTTGAAGATGGTTTAGCGGAATTAACGCGCTTAGTGGATACGGCAGGTGGCCAAGTCTTAGAAATTGTGCGTCAAAAGCGATCGCGTCCCCATCCGCAAACTGTTATTGGTAGTGGCAAAGTCGAGGAAATTGCCCTGAGAGTACAAACAATGGGGGCTAATTTAGTGGCGTTTGATCGAGATTTATCCCCTTCTCAAATTCGCAATTTAGAAAGACAGATTGGGGTCAGAGTCATTGATCGAACCGAAGTTATTTTAGATATTTTTGCCCAACGTGCTCAATCCAAAGCCGGAAAATTACAGGTAGAACTGGCTCAATTAGAGTATATGATGCCCCGTTTAACAGGTCGGGGTCTGGCAATGTCTCGCTTAGGCGGTGGAATTGGTACCAGGGGGCCGGGGGAAACAAAATTAGAAACGGAACGACGGGCGATTCAAAAACGCATTGCTAAATTGCAACAGGATGTTAATCAACTGCAATCTCACCGTTCTCGTCTCCGTCAACAGCGACAGAAACAAGAGGTTCCCAGTATTGCGATCGTCGGTTATACCAATGCCGGAAAATCAACCTTAATTAATGCCCTAACTAAATCAGATATTTATGCAGCGGATCAACTTTTCGCGACCCTCGATCCGACGACCCGAAAACTAAAAATTATCGATGCTCAGACTCAATCTTCCCAACTTTTGCTATTAACTGATACGGTGGGTTTTATCCATGAATTACCTCCCTCCCTAGTAGATGCCTTTCGTGCCACCTTAGAGGAAGTAACGGAAGCCGACGCGCTTCTACAGGTTGTGGATTTATCTCATCCGGCTTGGCAAAGACAATTGGAATCCGTTGCTAGTATTCTTGAGCAAATGCCCATTACCACCGGGCCAATGTTAATTGCCTTTAATAAAATTGATCAAGTTGAGAATGAGGCTTTAGAAATGGCGAAAGAGAACTATTCCCAGGCGGTTTTCATTTCCGCGAGTCAGGGTTTTGGCCTAGAAACCTTAAAACAACGATTAAGGCAGTTAGTTGCCTAAGTTAATCAAGAAGTTTCAGGACAACTTACTAATCCGAATAGGACTATAACTGAATCATGTGTTGGAGAATTTCTTCTAGTTCAGTAATCAGAATATCTAAGGATCTAGGTTCTTGCTCAAAACAAGCTTGGGGAGGAGGATTGGGTTTAAAAAATAACAGTTTTAGCTGGCCTGGCCCGATCGCCAAGATTGTCACTTCCGTTTGAGGATCATAACCATCTAAAATCCCTAAAATTTCCTGTACTTGGTTGTCAACTTTTTGATTTAAAATCTCTAACTGTGATCGCGAAGCACAGATAAAGTGAGCTTGAGGTAAAAGATCAATCCCTAAAATCGCATCAGCATCTTGCCATTCCTGTTGCAAACCCCAGGCGATCGCGGCCAGAGCCCCTTGATAATCTTGAACAAAACGGTTTAACTGAAACCGCCACTGATTAGCCGCATCATCACCGGACAAGGAAGCCCCTAAAGGTAACATCATCAATTATTTAAAAATCTGATCATGAATCTGACTCTCATCATAACCTCGACGAGGACTTAGCCGTGATGGGATTGGGCTGCACGGCCTAAATGTCTTCCATTTCCAATTGCGCGACTGTAATGGCTCCAAAAGCAAAGGCAAAGACCAAGGGCATCGGACTTTTCAGTATCGTACTTAACGTGGCTCCTAAAACCGTCATCGCGATCGCCGCCGCTAACCAGAAACGTTCCTCCCGACACAGCCCCTTTTTAGACTTGATGAAACGTAAGGTCTTCCAAGGAATCGGTTCAGGCATGACCGCATTAGGAGGAAAGGCCCGGTAATGGTTATAGCGTTCGACAAAAAGATCTGTCCAACCATTTTCTTCACACCATTCTTGAATCCAGTCATCACAAAAATGCTTCATCATCAATTACTGTTTTAGCTAGGGAAAAAATCTGTAAAAAGCTTGTTTTTAACGCTTTTAAATTTGGATTCCATCTTAGCAAAGGAGATTCTCTGCGTCTGCCCACTTCAATAAAACTTAATGTTCAGGCTTAAATTTTATGCTTGAGTAAAAATACTCGTCGTTATAATCTGGAGTCTGTGCGTTAGAATAGTTAACAAATTGCGGTAGTTACGCGACTTGTTAAGATATTGTGTTGTGTTGCATAAATGTATTAGGTTAGCATGAGCGAACAAACTCCCTACCAAACCTTAGGTGTAACGGAAAGTGCCTCTTTTGAAGAGATTCAAGCCGTCAAAAATCGTCTAAGTCAACAGTATCAAGGAGATACTAAAACCTTAGAACTGGTAGAAACTGCCTATGATGCAATTCTCATGGATCGTCTCCGGTTGCGTCAGGAAGGAAAAATTAAGGTTCCTGAAAAGATTCGGTTTCCTGAACGATTGGCAACTGCGCCTAAGGTCAATCAACCTTTGATGTCGGCTCAAGCTTCGCCCTGGTTACAAAAGTTAGTTGATACACCTTCTCGCAACGATATTTTATTACCTCTGGGAGTTTTTGGCATTCTGGCCGGCATCAGCTTTTTTAGTCAGGATACGACGGGATCTTTCCGTCCTTTCCTGTTAGTGATCGGCGTTTTTGCAAATATTTATTTTCTGAACCGCAAGGAAGGCAAGTTTGGCCGAGCGTTTCTCTTTACTTTAGCCGGATTGGTGTTGGGCGTTGGACTAGGAGCAGGTTTAACCTTTCTTCTCAATGCCAATGCTCATCTAGACGTTAATGGGGAGCAAATGGCCACTGGAATGACCCTCTTGTTATTTTGGTTAATTAGTAGTTTTATTCGTTAGTTTTCTGACATAAAGATCAAGTAAAACGCTGAACGCGGCAATAAAGGTTAACAAGTTCAGTTATTTCATGGTTAGTACTAAATCGACGGCTTCTTTCAGATTGTTAACGATGAAATTAGGTTGATATAGTTCTAGCTGCTGGCGATCGCGGATACCGGAAAGGACTGCAATGATGGGAATCTGTTGACTTTGCGCGGCCAGAATATCGGCTTCTGTATCCCCAACCATCCAACAGGCTTGGACAGGGGGCAGTTCGATCATGGCTCTGGCCATCAAAAGCGGTTTGTCCTTAGTGTCAGCCGTTTTAACATAGTCATTACTCAAACAATAACGGCGATCGCTGGCAAAAAAACGTCCTAAGTTATTGCGTTCAAGGGCTTCATCCAATTCACTGACACGACGCATGGTCATCACCACCAGATCAATGCCTAGGGCCTGTAATTTTTCTAGGGTAGCGATCGCCCCTGGCAGGGGTTGGTCATAACTTAAATAGGGCAGAGTATGAACCGTGGCTTTCCGTAACTGGGAAAAAATCTGGGATTGTTCGTCTTCTAAGCTAGAGCGTTGACCAATTTCCCGTTCTGGGGTGCGGCTTCGTTTTAATTGCCAAAAGGCCTCCTTTGATAACACTGAGAGCCTTTGGTTTGGACGCTGTACCTGGGCCAAGCAATACTGATAAACACGATAATAACGTTCAGACACATCCATAATCGGCCCATCAAAATCGGTAATCAGTCTCAACATCAGGGTAAAGCCCAAAGGGTATTAGGTTCGGCTTCCCAATTTACCGTAGTCCTAGCGCGATCGCAATTGTCATTTTGGCCGGTGGAAATCTTGTTGGCTCAAAGAACAAATTGCCCAAAAGTTCAAAATCGTCAAGTCATGTTGACAAATCGTTACAAACTCTCTATCATTTGAAATGAAAGGTTATACGAACTCCTATACTTAGTATCTTTATCCCTCTACGACAGGTCTAGGGTTAGGCTAATTCGGTACCTTCCATTGACATTGAGTTCTCCTAGATAGGCTCCCCCAAATAAACAGGGGAGTTTTTTTCTGAGTAATGGCAGACAAAAAAAAGATCCTACTGGAAAGTAGGACTTAAAATCTCAAACGAGTATTTAATTGCATTTTTCTAAGGAGTAGAGGCTGAATCTGAAGGACTGGAGGTTGGGACAAGTTTTTCGCGTTTTTTGCGCTCCGCTTCTGCCACATCTTCCAACACCTTGAGCAGTTGATCTACCTTGTCCAGATTGCTGCGATAAAGATCTAAATCTTTTTGCAGTTTATCTTCTGAGCAATTGAGGGCAGTGGCCAACTGATTAAGGAGCAGATTCCATTTTTCTTCAGAATTTTTGCATTCACTATCTGATTCAGTGATCAGGGTATAAAGTCCGATCGCAAAGGCACGACTGTACTTAAAATTGCTAGTTTGATGAATCCGATTTAGCGTTTGTCCTAAAAGATGATGCTCTAATTCCGTCGTCTGATTTTGGGTTAACTGATTGGCTAAGTCTGTAAGGGAAAGCGTTTTGGCACTCTGAAGGATCGCTTGAGCATCCTGTTGATATTGGTTGGGATTGCCCGCGATCGCTTGAATTAAGGCAGTAAAAATGGAGGCTTTATCTTCTTCCGGTTGATACCCCTTCATAAAACGGTCGAAGGCTGTGACAACCCCAAGCGCAAAGACAGGGTCATAGCGAAAATCAACATTTACTGTCAATAAATGGATCTCTACCAGTAACTCTTCCACAAACCGCCGATAGATCGAGTTGATCGGACGACGATACTGGTCGTAGAAGGCTCGCTTTGCTTCTGAAACGGTACGAATTTTAGCCACAACTCCCACTTAACAAATAGTAATGTTATCTTCATTTTCTCCTGTCAGGCCCCCTTTGCCAAGTACTTCCCCCAACGCCTGTTATTTCCGTCTTTTTTTCTGACCCTGATCCGCCCACGGCGATCGCCCCAGTTCAGACTTATAACGGGTCAATGTAAATTTTTATAACAAAAGATTGCAAAAGGTTACTGATCCTGGCTTGATAAGACAATGAAGAGGCAATTATTTTAATCATGAAACGTCTTTAAAATATTAGCCTATAGGTGCAATCTTTAACTATCATTAGCATTAAAAACGAGGAAAGACTATCCATGCTCAAGAAATTATTTGGTGGTAAGAAAGAACAATTTTTTGCACAAATTGATGAATCGCAATTGGCTACTGCGGAAGCACCGGCCCAGGCGGAAGTAAAACCTGAACCCGTTGCCATTGTAGAAGAACCCGTTGTCATCACGGAAGAAGCCGTTGTTGCTGAAACGCCTGCTCCCAAAGCCAAGAAAACGTCGGTGAAGAAAAGTAAGGCAGCTAAAACCGCTACAACGACAGTGGCTCCAACCCCAGCACCTGCACCTGTGGCCAAGGCTCCCGCCCCTGTTGACCCGAAAGAGGTTGCCTTTGCTTCACAATATTTAATTACCCAAACTTTATCTCGCCGTTTGCCCGGCCCTAGCCTCAATAAATATAAAGATATCGCTCGTCAGGTAACAAAACGTTAATCACCTTGGTTTTGATCAGGCAATTCCCAAAATCAAGCCGGTATAGATTAGCCCAGACTCCCTGTTCTGGGTTTATTTTTTGCAAATCTGAGATTATGAGTTAGGGAAAAATGTAAAATTAATCTGCAAATTCTCTCCATTCAATCAATATTTTGCTGAGAATTTGCTAATTTAAACAGATACGTTCAATCCGCCTCGACTATTTCATTCCTTCTCTTCCCAAGACCTATGGCTCTCATTGTCCAAAAATACGGTGGTACTTCAGTTGGTACGGCAGAACGAATTCAGGCTGTTGCTCAACGGGTGAGCAAAACGGTTCGTGATGGTAATACCGTCGTCGTTGTCGTTTCTGCGATGGGAAAAACGACTGATGACTTGGTCAATTTGGCCCATGAGATTTCCTCCCATCCCTCTCGCCGAGAAATGGATATGTTACTCTCAACCGGAGAACAAATTTCCATCGCCTTACTCAGTATGGCCCTTCAGGAGGTTGGACAACCTGCTATTTCCTTGACGGGAGCCCAGGTGGGGATTGTTACAGAAGCAGAACATAGTCGTGCCCGTATTTTAGAAATTAAACCTGATCGCATTAATCAATACTTGGAACAAGGTATGGTTGTCGTGGTCGCTGGTTTCCAGGGAGTCAGTAGCCTAGAAAATTGGGATATTACGACGTTGGGAAGGGGTGGCTCCGATACTTCAGCCGTGGCCTTGGCGGCGGCCCTCCAGGCTGATTACTGTGAGATCTATACTGATGTACCTGGCATTTTAACCACCGATCCCCGTCTCG
The DNA here is from genome assembly GCA_035285405.1 of Snowella sp. Lineage (GTDB taxonomy): Bacteria > Cyanobacteriota > Cyanobacteriia > Cyanobacteriales > Microcystaceae > Woronichinia. The sequence goes on from JAYKJI010000464.1 coordinate 8,809, forward strand.
TGCCTGAAGCCCAGTTGATGGCAGAGATTACCTGTGATGAGATGTTGGAACTGGCCAGTTTAGGCGCTAAAGTATTACATCCCAGGGCAGTGGAAATTGCGCGTAATTTTGGCGTTCCTTTGGTAGTGCGCTCTAGTTGGAGTGATGAACCAGGTACTAAAGTCGTTCCACCACCAAGCCGACCCCGCTCTTTGGTCGGGTTAGAGATTACGAAGGCCGTGGATGCAGTAGAATATGATCCCGATCAGGCCAAGGTTTCCCTTTTGCGCGTACCTGATTGTCCTGGAATTGCCGCTAAGTTGTTTGGAGAAATTGCTCACCAAGGTATTGACGTGGATTTGATCATTCAGTCCATCCATGAGGGTAATAGTAATGATATTGCCTTTACGGTAGTGAAAAAGGTTCTGGGTAAAGCCGAAGCAGTGGCCGAAGCGATCGCCCCTGCGTTAAGAAGTCATCCCTCCCAGACCCAGGAAGCAGAAGTGCTAGTGGAAAAACGGGTTGCCAAAGTGGCGATCGCCGGAGCTGGTATGATTGGCCGTCCAGGGATTGCCGCCAAAATGTTTAAAACCTTGGCCGATGTCGGCGTAAATATTGAAATGATTGCGACCTCGGAAGTCAAGGTCAGTTGTGTGATTGATGAAGCCGAAGCGGATCGGGCCATTAGTGCATTATCTCAAGCCTTTGGTATTTCCCTCGCGGCCAATCCAATCTGCAATGGAACGGCTAACTTACCCCCTGTTCGAGGTGTTGCTATTGATCAAAGTCAGGCTCAGATTGCCATTCGTCACGTTCCCGATAAGCCAGGAATGGCCGCTAAAATTTTTATGAAATTAGCCGAACATAATATCAGCGTGGACATGATCATCCAGTCCCAGCGTTGTCGCATTATTAATCAGCAACCGACGAGGGATATTGCCTTTATTATTGCTAGGGCAGATATTCACACCACCCAAACTGTCCTCGAAAAATTAACTCAACAAATCGGAAGCCAAGAAGTGGTCGTTAATCCCGATATTGCTAAGGTAAGTATTGTGGGTTCGGGCATGGCTGGCCAACCGGGTGTGGCGGCCAAGTTCTTTGATGCTTTGGCAAAAGAGGGCATCAATATTGAAATGATTGCGACCTCGGAAATCAAAATTAGCTGTGTGGTTCCTAAAAGTGAAGGAGTCAGGGCCGTTAAAGTTGTCCACGATGCCTTTGAGTTAGCCGGTTTAGAAAGGGTACAGGTTCCAGCCTGATTAACTGGAATTCAGACATTCCCTATCAACCTGACCAAATTTTGCGAAAATGGAAAGCAACCTGCGTTAACCCCTTCGCTGATTGTATGCAAACTCTGGAAAGACCAACTCTCTCAACCCCTGCCGAATTTGATACCACTATTCATCGTCGCCAGACCCGTCCTGTTAAGGTGGGAAGCGTTACCATCGGCGGTGGCTATCCAGTGGTCGTGCAATCCATGATCAATGAAGATACTTTGGATATCGATGGTTCGGTGGCTGGTATTCGTCGTTTACATGAAATTGGCTGCGAAATCGTTCGTGTTACGGTTCCCAGTATGGCCCACGCCAGAGCTTTAGCCGAGATTAAAGAAAAATTAATTCAAACCTATCAAGCGGTTCCTTTGGTTGCTGATGTACATCACAACGGCATGAAAATCGCGCTCGAAGTTGCTAAACACGTTGATAAAGTTCGTATTAATCCAGGACTCTATGTTTTTGAAAAACCCAACAGCGATCGCGAAGGCTTTAGTGATCTAGAATTTGCCGAAATTGGCGATAAAATCCGCGAAACCTTAGAACCGTTAGTGGTTTCCCTCAGAGATCAAGGCAAGGCCATGCGGATTGGCGTTAATCATGGTTCGCTTTCAGAACGGATGCTCTTTACCTATGGCGATACACCGGAAGGGATGGTGCAATCGGCGATCGAATTTATCAAAATCTGCGAATCTTTAGATTTTCGTAATTTGGTGATCTCAATGAAAGCCTCCAGGGTTCCTGTCATGTTGGCGGCCTATCGTTTGATGGTTAAACGAATGGATGAACTGGGTATGGATTACCCCTTACATTTGGGTGTGACTGAGGCAGGAGATGGCGAGTATGGCCGCATTAAATCCACCGCCGGTATTGCAACGCTGTTGGCCGATGGCATTGGTGACACCATTCGGGTTTCCCTCACAGAAGCCCCTGAAAAAGAAATTCCCGTTTGCTATAGCATTCTGCAAGCCTTGGGACTCCGCAAAACAATGGTGGAATATGTGGCTTGTCCCTCCTGTGGTCGAACTCTGTTTAATCTAGAAGAGGTTTTACATAAGGTGCGTGAAGCGACCAAACATCTGACGGGACTAGATATTGCGGTAATGGGCTGTATTGTCAATGGGCCTGGAGAAATGGCTGATGCTGACTATGGTTATGTAGGCAAACAAGCCGGTTATATTGCTCTCTATCGCGGACGGGAAGAAATTAAACGAGTTCCAGAGGATCAAGGGGTTGTGGAGTTAATTAATCTCATTAAGGCTGACGATCGCTGGGTTGAACCGGAAGAATAGGTGATCGTGTTCTGGCTCGGTGGATAGATCGGTTGCCTGCCAATGATCAAACTGGCTATGGTTCGGCAGATCGATCCACTGGTTTATAACATCGCCTCATTCCTAAATTCTTAGATGATTGGACTTGGCAGGTTATTTTAAAAATCTTGCCTAATAAGAGTTTCAGAGGATGAGCATTTTAGCCCTTTCAATGAGGATGCTAGTTTTCAGCCCTGTGATTGAGTGCTAACCTTCTAAGTCGTGTATATTATGTCCTTACACTGTATGGGATTTAACCACAAAGTGCTGTAATTAAATTTCGTTAGAGTATTGAACATATGAGACTAACAATGAAGAAAATAAGCTATTCAGAGCAGGCCTTATCCCATGTTCCCTGTATGAATCTAGCTCTTTATTAGCAACATCAATATGAGGAATTAGCCATTTAATATCTAATATATTTTCTGGTAAAAGATTTCCATCAATTTTTCTCATCATCTCGTTCATGAGCTCAGAATAAGAATTTTTTGCCTCATCTTTAAATAGTGATTCTTCCAATTTTCCCCGTAGATAATGACGAATCAACGTATGCAATTCATACCAACCATTGCCCAAAGATTTCACTAAATTAAGATGAACTAAACTATCCGTTAACCATTCTTCAATCTCATCTTCATTCTCTTCAGGAAATAAGCCATCAATTAACGGTTTAGGGAAAGGAGCAAGAGCAAATAAACTGAGATACATCGCCAACTTTTGAGCATTGGGTTCACTCTCTAATTCTTGCCAACTCAGATCAAACGCAGCTTTAACTCCCCTTTCTGCGGTCATTTCTGAATCAAACTTAGAATTTTTAACTAGGGCTTGCTGAAAAAGTCAAAAAACGAAAGAAATGTGGGTTAGGGAAGTATAAACTGAAAAAGCAGAGATAACTTATACTTATGATGAGAAGTCAAAATACGAATTTTGTTTAATCTATC